>NZ_JBFRSD010000033.1:137074-162196 GCF_041473395.1 Vibrio sp. 10N.222.55.C6 | reverse complement strand
TAGAAATACTGCTCTGAATTTTCAACTATTCATCTCACTTTTATATTTAAATATGTAATAGAAGAAATACTATTTGTTTTATTCCTAGGCTCTGTTTATTATTAGGAAGATTATTTAGTTTACCTTGATGGAAAATATCATGTCTGAATTAACAAAAACTCTATTAAATATCCGCAGCCTTCGTGCGTTCTCACGTGAATTAACTCTTGAGCAACTTGAAGAAGCGCTAGACAAGCTGACTATTGTTGTACAAGAGCGTCAAGAGTCTGAAGCTGAAGAGCGTGCTGCTAAAGCAGAGCAAGAAGCTAAGCTTTCTGCTATTGCTGAACAAATTGCAAAAGACGGAATTGATGTTGCCGATCTTATTGCTGCACTTTCTGGTGAAGCAAAATCTAAAACAACAAAAGCTAAACGCGCTCCTCGCCCAGCAAAATACAAATACGTAGACGCAAACGGCGACGAGAAGACTTGGACAGGTCAAGGCCGTACGCCTTCAGCTATCCAAGAACAGCTAGATGCTGGTAAATCTCTAGAAGAGTTTGCTATCTAAACATTTAGTTTACTTAGTGAGTAATCAATTACACGCTAAGCGATAGAATTAATATTTAAGTCGACCCAAGTATTATTTACGACTTCAATATATTCAGAAACAAAAAAGGCTCCTTTCGGAGCCTTTTTTATATTTGTACTATCAGTATTAGAAACCAACTGATACTGATAGTACTACTGATTAAAGAAAGTAACTTATCTTTCCCAGTACGCTTCTTCTAGGCTATCTTCTCTTTCAGGAAGGCCACGAGATAAACGTGGAGAGTGTTGAACCAACACTTCATAGCTAGCACGGTTAGAATATTTACAAACTTGTGAGAACGAAGAGTACGTCAAGAATGAATGTTGGTGTTTACTTGAGTTTGGCACGTTTTCTTTGTGGTACTTATTAGCAGCCATATCATGTAATAAAGCTGATAACGCAGCATCACCTGCACCATTGGTATTTTTGATCTTTTCTGGTCCACCCATGTATGGCGCAATGTGCGAATACACTTTAGTTGGGTTTTCACATAAATCTTTATGCGCAGGACGGCTAAATTCAAAACGGTTGAATTCCGCAATTGAACCTGGAAGTAAAGGCAGTGACGTTTCACGCTTAGCTGCATCTTCTGTATAACCAGCCATAAATAGGCCAACAGGTCCCGCAGTACATAGAACAAGGTCTACCCAGTCTAGCGCTTTATCTGATGCAGCCAGTGGATCGCTTTCACCCGTTAACGCTTCAGCTTCGTCTTCATTCATTGCAACAACCGTTACGTGTTGCTCAAGGAAATCTTTCCAGAATTCTGGATCATCTTGAATAACGAACTTAGTACCTAGTGTAAGAACGACTGGCACATCGTATTTCTTCGCGTATTCGATCGCTTTCATTGTTGCTTCAGGCATCGGGTCGCCTGGCTTACAGCGAACTAAATAAGCCGTTAAAACTAAAGCAGAAGCACTTTTGAAGATTTTTTCAGGAATGCTTTCTGGTTTTAATTGGTTCATTTGTCCTTCGCTAATTGCGAAAGTACGTTCACCGTCTTCTGTAATTAATGCAAAGCAGCGACCAATTGCGCCATCTACCCCTTGTAAATGGTTCAGATCCATTCTGCTTGATGTATTACATAAATAGCGATAACCGTAACTACCAATCTTAATATCTTGGCTCATTACACCTAACAGTGTAGAACGGTCATCCGCTAGCACTGAATAGTTGTGTAATGTGTTACCAATTGTGCCACCAGCGTATTCATTGGTAATCAGGCACTGCTCTTTTAATTCTTGATACAAAGATTCAGCGGCTGCGTCGCCAATAACCAGTGAATGTCCCTTGCTCAAACCATACTTCTCAATAAGTTCAGAACTCACCTTTGCTTCAATATCCACCAATGTTTGGTCAATACCGATAATATGAGTGCGTGACATTCTTTTACTGCTTTGAGCTTGGCTCACTAGAGGATCACGAGCGTGAACCGGAAAGTAGTGCTTTGATTTACGTTGTCCAGGGAATTTCATAGGGCTAGTCTAAGTCAAGGGGAAATAGGTGGCGGATTCTACCGCGCTATATTTAACGCGGCAATCTTTCAAACTATAGCAAACGTTTGCTGAAGGTTTTTTTTATTCGCCTTCCATAAAGCTTAAATCAGGCAGCATGCCCAAATGCTCTGCGTAACGTTTTTGATTAAACTCCGCGCCGTTTTTCATAACGTCAAATACTTCAATTGCCAGTGCACATGCCATAGCCGCAATTGCTTCTTCACGTGGAGTGCCTGTCATCATTAAACGCATCAACGTCTCTTTCACTTTCACTGGTTCGCCATCTTCAAGCTGGTTCTCGATGATCTCAATCAGCTCTTCTTCTTGCATAAATTCATTTTGTTCAGACATTTTTTTATCTCAGGTCTTGGATTTCGAGCGACTATGCCACATATACTTCTGACATCCTAGCGACTCACCTCGCTCTCATGCGATTCTCTAACAAAGTCAGCGCACTATTTGTGCAAATGAAACTGTGATTCCGGTCTCGGATCTGTCACGGCGTTTCTCTTTCTGTTAGAATCTGCGACCAAGTAATAGTAACGGTGTTTAGACATGTCAGATATCAGCTCTGGAAACAGCGAAAAGAAAGTAATTGTCGGTATGTCCGGCGGTGTAGATTCGTCAGTATCGGCGTATCTTCTTCAGCAACAAGGCTATCAGGTAGAAGGCCTTTTCATGAAAAACTGGGAAGAAGACGATAACGAAGAATACTGCACGGCAGCTGAAGATCTTGCTGATGCTCAAGCGGTATGTGACAAACTAGGTATCCACCTTCACACTATCAACTTTGCTGCAGAATACTGGGACAACGTATTCGAATACTTCCTTGAAGAGTACAAAGCAGGTCGTACACCTAACCCAGATATCCTTTGTAACAAAGAAATCAAATTTAAAGCATTCTTAGAGTTTGCGGATGAAGTGCTAGACGCAGACTACATTGCGATGGGTCACTACGTTCGTCGTACTTTCCCAACTCAAGAAGAGCTTGATGCTGGCGTAAAACCAGAAATGCTACGCGGTCTAGACAGCAACAAAGACCAAAGTTATTTCCTATACACGCTAAGCTCAGATCAAGTGGCACGCAGCCTATTCCCTGTCGGTGAATTAGAGAAGCCAGAAGTGCGACGTATTGCTGAAGAGCAAGACTTGATCACAGCTAAGAAGAAAGATTCAACAGGCATCTGCTTTATCGGTGAGCGCAAGTTCACTGAGTTCCTAGGCAAATACCTACCAGCACAACCGGGTAACATCGAAACACCTGAAGGCCAAGTGATTGGTCAACACCAAGGTTTGATGTACCACACGCTAGGTCAGCGTAAAGGCCTTCATATTGGCGGCACTAAAGGTGGTGGCGGTAACGAAGAACCATGGTTTGTTGGTGAAAAAGACCTTAAGCGTAATGTACTTATCGCAGTACAAGGTAAAGACCACCCTCTTCTGAAATCAGAAGGCTTGATCGCATCTCAACTTCATTGGGTAAATCGCACACCAATTACTGAAGTTATGACATGCACGGTAAAAACACGTTACCGTCAAACAGATATTCCTTGTACAATCATCCCAATTGATGATGAGAACATTAAGGTTATTTTTGATGAGCCACAAATCGCAGTGACCCCAGGTCAATCTGCAGTGTTCTACCAAGGCGAAGTATGTCTTGGTGGTGGTATCATCGAAAAGCGCATCTAATCAATCAAACGACAAACGATAGAAGACAACTAGGAGTTACTACGTGGCTAATACACTTTATGACCGTACTATTGCTTTCGCCGGAATTTGCCAAGCTGTGGCTTTGGTTCAACAAGTAGCGAAAGACGGCCATTGTGATAAAGATGCCTTTGAAGCTTCACTCAGTGCCATTTTAAATACCAACCCATCGAATACCGTGGGCGTATTTGGACGTGAAGCGAACCTAAAGCTTGGCCTTGAGTGCTTAGTAAAAGGTATCGATAGTACTCCAGCAGGTAGCGATATCACGCGTTACATCATCAGCTTGATGGCGCTTGAGCGTAAGCTGTCTTCTCGCAACGACTCTATGTCTCAGCTTGGTGACCGCATTCAAACTGCAGAGCGCCAAACTGAACACTTTGATCTGTTTGACGAGCAAATGATCAGCAACCTTGCAAGTATCTACCTTGATGTCGTCAGCCCTATCGGCCCTCGCATTCAGGTTTCTGGTACTCCGTCTGTACTTCAGCAGACATCGAGCCAACATAAGGTTCGCGCACTGCTTCTATCAGGGATTCGAAGCGCTGTGTTATGGCGTCAAGTTGGCGGTAAACGTCGCCACCTTATCTTCGGTCGTAAGAAGATGATCGAGCAGGCTCAAATCCTACTAGCTCGAATGTAGTTTATTAGCTCGCGCCTCGTCGCGAGCTTGTTTTTTGTATCAACACAACTCTCACGCAAACGATTGCGCAATGTGCGTGACAATTGAGATTGTTACTGGTATAAACCTCTCAAAATTTAGAAAACTCAATTCAGGAGAACACCATGGAACTGTCAGCATTGACTGCTGTTTCACCAGTAGACGGCCGTTACGGAAGTAAGACTATTGCATTACGCAGCATCTTTAGTGAGTTTGGACTACTAAAGTACCGCTCTATCGTTGAAATTCGTTGGTTACAAAAGCTTGCAGCAACTGATGCAATCAAAGAAGTACCAGCGTTCAGTGCAGAAGCTAACCAGTTTCTTGATGAACTAGCCGCTAACTTCAGCGAAGAAGATGCTCTACGTATCAAAGAGATCGAGCGCACGACTAACCACGACGTTAAAGCGGTTGAGTACTTCTTGAAAGAGAAAGTTGCTGGCGTTCCTGAACTTCACGCTGTAAACGAATTTATTCACTTTGCATGTACTTCTGAAGACATCAACAACACCTCTCACGCGCTTATGCTTAAAGAAGCTCGTGACACAGTGATTCTTCCAGAAATCCGTAACGTAATTGATGCTATCAAAGCACTTGCGAACGAGTACCGTGATATTCCATTACTGTCTCGTACACACGGTCAGCCAGCTTCTCCTTCTACTATGGGTAAAGAGATGGCTAACGTTGCGTACCGTATGGAACGTCAATACAAGCAAATCGAAAACGTTGAGATCCTAGCGAAAATCAACGGTGCTGTAGGTAACTACAACGCACACCTTTCTGCATACCCAGAAGTTGAATGGCACCAGTTTAGCGAAGAGTTCATCACTGAATCTCTTGGCGTAACTTGGAACCCGTACACAACTCAAATCGAACCTCACGATTACATCGCTGAGCTATTCGATGCAATTGCTCGTTTCAACACTATCCTTCTAGACTTCGACCGTGACGTTTGGGGCTACATCGCTCTTGGTCACTTCAAGCAGAAGACTATTGCTGGCGAAATCGGTTCTTCGACAATGCCGCATAAAGTTAACCCAATTGACTTCGAAAACTCTGAAGGCAACCTTGGTCTAGCGAACGCAGTATTCAGCCACCTTGCACAAAAACTTCCAGTTTCTCGCTGGCAGCGTGACCTTACTGACTCTACGGTTCTTCGTAACCTAGGTGTGGGTGTTGGCTACGCAATCATTGCATACACTTCGACTCTGAAAGGTATTAGCAAGCTTGAAGTTAACCGCGCTGCGCTACTTGCTGAACTAGACAAGAACTGGGAAGTATTGGCTGAACCAGTACAAACAGTAATGCGTCGTTACGGCATCGAAAAACCATACGAGAAGCTAAAAGAGCTAACTCGTGGTAAACGTGTAGATGGCGAAGGCATGCGTGCATTCATCGATGGTCTTGAGATTCCTGCAGACGAGAAAGTTCGTCTGAAAGAGATGACTCCAGCAAACTACATCGGTCAAGCAATCGAGTTAACTGACAAGCTGTAATATTCGAATTTCGAATCGCAGAATAGACTAAGGCTTCCCATGTGGAAGCCTTTTTGTTGAGCGGAACAAAGTGTATTGAGCACAAGAGACGTCAGCAAAATAATACAAAGCAACCCAGTATCATTACCCTACTCATCTCAATCCGTGCGATATCAACCAATCAATATCGTAATGCTTCATCACCAGTAACCCTCTATCGCCAGACACCTATTCCTCGAATACTTACTGTCTTAGATGCCAAGATCAAAAAAGACCTCCCGAAGGAAGCCTTTCAAATGTATCTTGTCGATTAGCGACTGAAGAATACGTAGCGATTACATGTTACGTAGAGAAGCAATACGCTTGTCTAGCGGCGGGTGGCTCATTAGAAGCTCTGTTAGAGACTTCTTACCGTTGATACCAAATGCCATCATAGAACCTTCTAGTTGTGGCTCATGGCTCACCTTTAGGCGCTCTAGCGCTGCAATCATCTTCTCTTTACCTACTAGGTTCGCTGCACCTGCATCGGCATGGAATTCACGATGACGGCTGTACCACATGGTAATGAAGCTTGCTAAGAAACCAAATACCAATTCCAACACCATAGACACACCGAAGTACACCATCATGTTGCTGCCACCCTCTTCTTCGTTGTCATTCGACGCAACAATGTTGGCGATGAAACGAGATAAGAAGATAACGAACGTGTTCACTACACCTTGCATTAACGTCATGGTCACCATATCACCGTTCGCGATGTGGCTCACTTCATGCGCTAATACTGCTTCAGCTTCATCACGCGTCATGTTGTGCAGCAGGCCTGTTGATACCGCTACCAATGAATCGTCACGCTTAGCACCTGTCGCGAATGCGTTGATGTCTGGCGAGTCGTAGATCGCTACTGTTGGCATACCAATACCAACTTGTTGAGATTGACGGCTTACCGTCTCCATCAACCAATGTTCTGTTTCGTTACGTGGGCTTTCAATGACCATGCCGCCTACCGAGCGTAGCGCCATTTTCTTCGACATCATTAATGAAATGAATGAGCCGCCAAAACCAAATACCGCAGCCATCACCAATAAACCTGAGAGGCTACCGGGTTGCATACCTGTAACTGCGTATACAACATTAAGAACAACACTTAGTACCAATACAACCGCTAGGTTAGTTGCAAGGAACAACATTACTCGCTTCATTACTTATCTCCGCATGAAAGCTGTTTTTATAAAACTTATTGTTATAGACAAGGCAGACAGCAATAGATTCCAACCTTGAAGACTTATACTTACTTATACATATAGTCTTAGATTAAGAAAACAAGGTTAAGCATTAAATTGCAACATTTGATTACGAGACCGTATCCGAATTAAATCCACTCTATTAGACCTAAGTCGTATGGTGTCGATATAACAATCCGTTTACAGTGACTTCAGATGATTTATTGGCTAGTCCATGTACAAAAAGGAAAGGATCATGGTTGAAGGTACTAACACTCAAATGGCTATCGATTTACTGTGCTGTCACCTAGGGATTACTGAAGAAGAAGCGAAAAAGCAGGTTGGAATCCTAACACCGCAAACGGCACAGACAAAAATCACAGAAACTCAGCAAGCTTTAATGGGACTGACTAAAGAACATTAGTTCTAAGCTTGTTTATTAAAAGACCGGTTGTTTATCAACTCAAGGTCTAAAGGCTTAAAATAGCAAAAGGGCTGCAATCGCAGCCCTTTTCTTATTTAGTACATAACGTGGTAATTAAAGCGCAAGCAAAGGCTGCACATCAATGTACTTACCAATGTTTTTAGACTTCGCTTTTGGGACGTAAGGGATTTCACCTAACTTAGGTGCACCTAACTTATCTTCAAGCATCGCAATAATATCTGCGTAGTGCTCAGTACCTGGATTGATACGGTTTGCGACCCAACCTACTAGGTTTAGGCCATCAGCACGAATCGCTTCTGCCGTTAATAGAGCGTGGCTCAAACAACCAAGTTTAATACCCACAGTCAGTACCACTGGCAGTTGCTCTTTTTTAACCCAGCTAGAAAGATATTCATCGTCTGAAACCGGGACTCGCCAACCACCAGCACCTTCAACTAACACGATGTCAGAGTTTTTCTTATGCTCTTCTAGCTTCGCTGATAATACCGCCTCATCAATTACAACACCATCATGCTTAGCAGCGATGTGAGGCGATGATGGTAGCAACAACGCGTATGGATTGACGTCTTCGTAAGCAATATCTTGCGTCGCCGCTTCTTGAAGATGCAGTGCATCACTATTACGTAGTCCTTCAGGGGATTTTTCACTCCCTGCAGCAACTGGCTTGTAACCAATTGTTGATAAATCTTGTGCGGCCAAAGCTTGAAGAATCGCTTTTGAAACCACAGTTTTTCCCACTTCGGTATCCGTACCTGCAATGAATAATGCATCAATCATAATTGAATAACCCCTAAACAAACTTGATATGTTGCTGGTAAGAAACCTTGATGGTTCTTAAACTCTCGATATTCCCGATCAACAAGCTGCAACATGCGACGACTTGTTAAACCTTGTGAGCGACCACTTACGTGATTAGCGCCGATACCTTTAAGGTCGCGCATCAGTTCAAACGCAGTGTCGTACCAAACGGTGATGGTGGGCAAGTCTAGTTGATGAACGGTACAGCTAGATTGCGCTAACGCAATTTTTACCTTATTGATTGTAATAAAATGGTTAACGTGTTGATGTGCGTCAATTTTGGACCACGACTTTTTCAGTTCAAACAGCGACCCATCAAGCAAAGTTGAGAAAATAACACGCCCACCAGCCGCTGTAACACGCTTCATCTCTCTCAAAGGCGACGACAAATCGTCACACCATTGCAACGCAAGGCTAGAGAAAACGATGTCAAAGCACCCATCTTCAAACGGCAATTGTTCGGCATCGGCTTGTTGATATAAAGATACAGATGCACCACACCGCTTCTCTGCTGTTGCTAGCATTCCAACAGAAAGATCAGCGCAAACCACTTCGGCGCCTCGTTTTACAAGTTGCTCGGAGAAATAGCCAGTACCACAACCTAGATCCAGCACCTTAAAGCCTGACAGATCGCTGGGTAATTTATCCAGTAATCGGTGGCCGACATCGCGCTGGAACTCAGCGTGCTTGTCATACGTTGTCGCTGCTTTACCGAAGGCTTCGGCAATCGCACTCTTATCTTGGCCTACGTAATTATGCACTACTGCTTCTTGTGACATTTACTGAGCCTCTTTCTTTAATTCAAAGCTTGGTTCTATGCTTGGTTGGCTTCCAGAGTCGTTGCTTCGCTCTATTGCTTGAAGCAACGAGTCAGTTAACTGAAGAATCTGTTCCTGACTGTGGTTGGCCGTTAAGGTAATTCGTAAACGAGCAGTCCCTGTCGGAACGGTTGGTGACCTTATCGCTGTTACCCAAACTTGGTTACGCTTTAATTCTTCGGCAATAGATAATGCAGCTTGAGCTTCGCCAATAACGAACGGCTTGATTGGAGTCTGAGTATCAACAAAGCCTTTCACGCCACTCATCTGCTCAGCATAAAGGGCGCCAAGTTCTGTCAACTTCTCACGACGCCACTCTTGCGTCTGAATCATCTTACACGCATGAGACAAAGCCACCGCTTGTGAAGGTGGCATCGCCGTCGAATACACATGATGACGAGCAAACTGAGTTAAGTAGTCACCCACCTCTGACGAACAAAGAATCGCAGCACCAGAAAGGCCAAATGCCTTACCAAAAGTCACTACCAAGATATCAGGTGAGATTTGTGCCGCACTGCAGCTCCCAGCCCCTTTATCACCTAATACGCCGATACCGTGGGCATCATCAACCGCCAACCAACTGTCGTATCGATTAGTCAGGTTAAATATCTGGCTGAGAGGCGCTTGATCGCCGTCCATGCTGAACACACCCTCAGTCACGACCAAGGATTGTGGAGTGCGACTCAAGAGCGACTCTAAATGTTGCGTGTCGTTGTGCTTAAAGCGTTTCATGGTTGCAGGTGAAAGTATCCCCGCCTCCATCAGGGAGGCGTGGTTAAGTTTGTCTTGCAACAGAGAGTCGTCTTTTTCGAGCAGAGAAAACAACAAGGCTTGGTTAGCGCTGAAACCAGAGTTAAAGAGAATGGCGCGTTCAAAGCCGAGCCATTCACACAACTGAGCCTCTAAATTTCGATGAGCAGGGCTAAAACCCGTGACCAATGGCGATGCTGCACTGCCAGCACCATATTGGGAAAGTCCAGTTTGCCACGCATTCACCAACTCAGGATCGTTTGCCAAACCTAAATAGTCATTACTCGAAAAATTAATGAAGCTAGAACCTTCGTTCGTAAGCAAAGGACCATTACTGTTTTCTAACACTTTAAGTTGACGAGTTAACCCTTGCTCACGGCGATGAGCAAGGGCATCTTGAATACGAGATTTAAACAGTGGCATCGTAGAACATGTCATCTTTCGTTGGACGAGCAGCAACGCGCTCCACCACTTGATCTAACAGTTCGTTTTCTTGAATTTCATCAGGCTTCTGAGCCACTTGTTGGCTGTTGATACCTAACTTCTTAAACAGCTGCATATCCGTGTCTTCATCTGGGTTTGGTGTAGTCAGTAGCTTACAACCGTAGAAGATAGAGTTCGCGCCAGCCATGAAACACATCGCTTGCATCTGTTCATTCATATTCTCACGACCCGCTGATAGACGAACCGCAGACATTGGCATCATGATACGAGCAATGGCAATCAGTTTGATAAAATCGAAAGACTCAACATCGTCGACGTTTTCCATCGGTGTGCCTTTCACTTTTACGAGCATGTTGATTGGCACACTTTCAGGGTGTACAGGAAGGTTAGCAAGTTCAACAAGTAAGCCGGCACGGTCATTGGTGCTTTCACCCATACCAATAATACCACCAGAGCAGATCTTCATACCGGCATCACGCACGTGAGATAAGGTATCTAAACGATCTTGGTAAGTACGAGTAGTAATGATGCTGCCGTAGAACTCAGGAGACGTATCAAGGTTATGGTTGTAGTAATCCAAACCCGCATCCGCTAACTCACCCGCTTGATCGGGCGTTAACATGCCCAGTGTCATACAGGTTTCCAAACCCATGCCTTTCACACCTTTGATCATGTCGGTAAGGTGAGGCATATCGCGCTCTTTCGGGTTTTTCCATGCAGCGCCCATACAAAAGCGAGTTGAGCCCGCATTCTTAGCTTTTAGCGCAGCATCCAAAACACGCTCGACTTCCATTAAGCGTTCTTTGTCGACATCCGTTCGGTAGTGAGCACTTTGAGGACAGTACTTACAATCTTCAGGACAAGCACCCGTCTTTATCGATAGAAGCGTACTCACTTGCACGTGGTTGTGCTCTTGGTACCGTCTATGAACGACTTGAGCTTCAAACATTAAATCCATAAACGGTTTTTCAAGCAGTGCTGTTACTTCAGCAACTGTCCAGTCATGACGAACTTCCACGTGTCGATCCTTTTTTATTATTTGATGTTGCATCTCTATTAATAGAGATTGCATTTATGCTTGGCTAGTCTACCGACAAGCTTTAGACTGTCAACACATTGATAATATCAAAAGTTTACATTTGGTTATTTTTTAATCACACCAAGAATGGAAGTTACTATGGATCTCGCCTTTGATCGCCAGCATATCTGGCATCCCTACACATCAACGTTAACACCTCTGACCTGCTATCCAGTCACCAACGCAGACGGTGTTTACCTAGAATTAGAAGGCGGAAAACGAATTATTGATGGTATGTCATCTTGGTGGTCAACCATCCACGGCTACAATCATCCAGAGCTCAATGCTGCGGCTCACAGCCAAATCGATAAGGTTTCACACGTTATGTTTGGCGGTATCACCCACCAGCCCGCTATCGATTTATGTAAGAAGTTGTTGAAACTAGCGCCAAGTAATCTAGAGCACGTATTCTTGGCCGATTCAGGTTCAGTGGCCGTGGAAGTTAGCCTTAAGATGGCACTGCAGTACTGGCATGCTAAAGGGCAACCGCGTTCAAAGTTCCTAACGCTAAGAGATGGTTACCACGGCGATACCTTCGCAGCGATGTCAGTGACCGATCCGGATAACTCGATGCATGGCCTTTACAAAGGCTTTTTGCCTGAGCACATTTTCGCTGATTCGCCAAAAATCGGCTTTTGGGATGAGTGGAATTCAAGTGACATCAATAGCTTTCGAGAGAAACTCACAGCCCATCATGAAGAGGTTGCCGCCGTAATCTTAGAGCCTATCGTTCAAGGCGCTGGCGGCATGCGCATCTACCACCCTGATTTCCTGAGACAGGTTCGCTTGCTGTGTGATGAATTCAACGTATTACTTATTTTGGATGAGATTGCGACCGGATTTGGCCGCACAGGTAAACTGTTCGCCTGCGAGCATGCCGATGTTCAACCCGATATCTTATGTGTAGGCAAGGCTTTAACTGGCGGCTATATGACGCTGTCAGCGACGCTTGCGAGTAAAGACGTTGCTGACACGGTATGTGGCGGTGAAGCGGGGTGTTTTATGCACGGGCCAACCTTTATGGGCAACCCTTTAGCTTGTGCTGTGGGTGCAGCAAGTTTATCCATCATCGAGCAAGGCCATTGGAAAAATCAGACTCAACAGATTGAACAGCTCTTTTCTGAGTTGTTACCACCGTTGCGAGAACATGAACTGGTTAAAGACGTGCGTTGGTTAGGCGCTATTGGCGTTGTTGAAACACATACACCTGTCGATATGGAAACCATTCAAGCGCACTTTGTAGAGCAAGGTGTTTGGATCCGTCCTTTTGGTAAGTTAATTTATATGATGCCTCCCTTCATTAGCCAACCGGAACATATCGAACAGCTTGTTTCATCGATCGATAAAGCACTCCGACAACCTGCTTGCTTCAAGCCAAGTTGATTTAACAAACGTCATTTAGAAATACCAAAAGCCTATAAGCCGCCCATAAATACCAACGGCGGCTTATCCTTCACGCGAAAAATCAGATAGCCATAAAAACGTCTCTAACCGTTGTTTCATCTCGATAACACCCAAAAATAAAATTAATCTTCACCACAAAAATAATTAGCAAAAGAGTATTAGCTGTTGGATAAATAGCCGTCATAAAATAACGAGACTTTTTTAATTCTCTAATCTTATGAAAACCTATCTCTCTTGTTTTTTTGTTTTATTCTCACTGTCTTTTCCGTGTGTTGCTTCGGAAATGGTGCTTAATTCTAATCAGACAGATTACTTGCAGGCAAAAAAAACGATTGTCATTGCTAAGCCTACTCACCTATTTAACCGGGCGTGGGAGGATGTGTTCGTCAATAGAAATAAAGGCAATTCGGCCGAAGTCGTTCGGACGCTTGAAGAGAAGCTTAATGTCAATATTGAAATAAAAGAATATTTCTCGTCACGTGCTCTGCTTGATGCTGTAGCGAAAGGAGAAGTCGACTTAACTCTAGGTTATGCTGAAACACGTCAGCGATCAGAGCAATTTATTTTTTCCAATACGCTCTATAACGTGCCTAACGTTTTTTGGTTTAAAGACGAAGCAGCTCAAACCAAATCCAAGCATGAACTCATGTGGGCTTGTATTCGAAATTCACTGTTTTGTCAGATAATTAAAGATTTGGGAATCACGAAAATATTGATGGTAAATAGCGCATCAGAGCTCTTTACAACCCTCGCTGTAGGCACTGCTGATGCAACAGTCATCGATTTAACGTCAGTCCAGAGTTACTATTCCGTTGTGACACCAGGAGAATGGCAAGGCACAATTTCATTTTCAAAAAATCTAGCTCCATTCCCCATTCAAGTATTAATGAGCAAGGAATCAACTCAACTAAAAACAATCATTGATGCATTGCTGAAACACCAAATCAAAGATATCACTCAAATATCATCGAACTATTTCTACCACTTTTATGATGACATCATAAATCAAGTTATAGAAAGCCAATATGGACATCGTTCGATTAGGTATACGGTCAGTGAAAACATCTACCCCTATTCATATTTCGATCCTACAACACAACAAACGGTCGGTTTCATTCACGACGCGATCACTCTCATTTCGAGAAAGCTTGGAGTAAGCTTCGAATACGTGCAGCCTAAAGGAAAAGATGTCATTGAAATGCTGCGTACTAAAGAAATCGACTTTTTACCCGGTTTCGATGTAGAAAACCCAAATAATAACGAATTTATTTTTAGTGAACCTTTTATGAAGCTTCATTGGGCCTATATTGCAACGAACAAAAATGTAGACACTAAACGAACAGCGATTCTTGATAGAACCGGGTACTTTATACAGAAAGAGTCATTAAAATTAGATTTCAGTGACGCCGTCATGTACCAAGATATAAAAACTCTTGCTAAAGACATGAGTAATGGAAAGATCACCCACGCTTACATTCCACAAAGTATAGCGAATCTATACGTTTACAACGGGTATTCCGACATATTTCACATTGAAGCTCGAGATAATGCAGCTTCATTGTTCAAAAATATAGGTGTGATATTACATCAGGACTCAACGTTTCTTCAAAGCGTCATCAACTCAGCGATTTCTTTAACAACACAAAACGAAATCGATCTTCTAACTCTCAAGCACCACAATATAACAGCACAATACGGCTATAGCGAAGAACGTATTGTTCTTTATACGTTAGCCGTTTCTAGCTTTATTTTCGTTCTAGTGACTTATGGATTAGTCAAAACTAGGCGTCTTTCCATTTCACTAAACAAAGCAAAACAATCAGAACAACGAAGTTACAAACAAATCCAATGGCTAACGACATTACTGGATAGCTTACCAACCTTGATATCGATTCATGATCAAACAAATAAGCTAGTCTTATCCAATAGCGCATTTAACAAACAAAGAGATTTATGTTTAACGGCAGGTAACGATCAAAAATCTTGCTGGCTTAAACAGGCCGAAAGCCAAGCTCAAAACACATTAGCTCTTGGTATCTGGAAAACAATAAAGTGTCACTGTAGTGGACACGAAAAACACTTCAGAGTAATTCGACAACGTGTAATGAATAGCTCAGACGAGAGCTATTACACAGTCACTGTGTTAGATGATTTAACGAGATGGGAAGCTCAACAACGCGAACTAGAAATTTCGAACACAAAAGCCCAAGAAGCTATCAAAGCTCGTGATTTATTCCTAGCGATTGTCAGTCATGAACTACGCACACCAATTGCCGCAATGATCGGATTAATGGAGTTACTAAGTACCAAAATTGAATGCAAAGACAATATGGAACTGTTATCGAATGCCCAGATATCTGCAGAACGATTGAAATTGCTCGTCAGTGATATTCTCGACATTTCAAAGATGGAGGCAAATCAGCTTCATTTAGAATCTAGAAACAGCAATATTTATCAAGAACTGTGCCCTATTTTTAGGACATTTGAAACACACGCAAGATTAAACAACCTCAACTTTAAAGTGGATTGGAAAACAGGCTCAATCAATACAGCTAGCTTAGATTGGCTGAGAGTAACACAGATACTCAACAACCTACTTAACAACGCGATTAAGTTTACAGAAAGCGGCTTTGTTCTCATTAACGTCGATGTAACTGAGCACCAGTTAAGCCTGTCTATAACAGATACTGGTTGTGGTATGTCTGAGCAGCAAATTACTCGTGCATTCCAACCGTTTGCTCAAGGTGACCATAGTATTAGCCGTCGTTATGGAGGTACTGGGCTAGGTATTACCGTTGTTCAGCGTTTGGTCAACATGATGAATGGTGAGTTAAAGATTGAGAGTAAACAAGGGTTAGGAACAAAGATCTCCGTCACTATCCCCGTGGAAGCAAAATCTTCAATACTAAATACACCTCAGGAAATCAGCACCGAAGATCGAGAAATACTAAGGTGGCTCAAAGCTTGGGGAGTACCTCATCAGAGCTCAAAAGACCAAAATACCTTTAATCTCGTTCGATCTAACCAATGGCAAAATCTATACCCAGATCATTTATTGTCAGCCTTAACCACATCCAGAGATCCGTTGACTTACGATACTGGAAATAGATATCAATTCGAAGGCAACGTATTAATAGCCGATGACGACCCAATCAATCGGTTATTGTTTACTAAACAATTAAAGCAGTTCGGACTTAACGCCATCATAGTCAAAGATGGGCAAGAGGCATTGGATATTTTGAAGCAGAGTGATCAAGTAATTGACTTAGTCATCACCGATTGTCACATGCCAAATATGGATGGGTACGAATTAACTGAAATAATCAAATCATCGCCCGAATTATCTCATTACCCTGTGATTGGTTGTACCGCGGAAGATTCCAAACTGGTAGTAGAAAAAGCTGAACGTGTTGGGATGAACCAAGTGATTTATAAACCTTATTCTTTTAATGAGTTGGCAGTCGCCCTAGAGCAGTTGCTCCCAGCAACTTGCATCAAACAACACCCTGACCAGCCATGGGCAAGCAATTACTCTGAAGACGAACAATTACAGATGGCAAGCGTGATCTTCGAATCGTTCACTGCTGATAAATCAATGTTACAAGACGAAAAAGAGAATATAAAAGAAGTCTCCCATCGAATCAAAGGATCCGCGGGGTTACTTGGTTTAACGACACTTTACCGAGCAGCAAAAGACTGTGAAAAGGACCCGAACAACGCTCAAAAATTAAAACAGCTCACCGATGAGCTAAATAAGTCGATTGAATCGGCGTCTATCATATTAAAAAGGCTAAACCTCCAGTGAAAGTATTGATCGTCGAAGACTCATTGCTCCAAGCAACATCGATAAAAATTTTGCTTAAGAGATACGAAATTAGCAACGTTTATACCGCTTCGAATGGCGAAGAAGCGATCAAAATATGTCAGAATCATAACTTTGACCTCGCTTTCTGTGACTTGCAAATGCCACAAATTGATGGCGTATCTTTGCTAGCATCACCACAAGCGATGAGATCGATTAAACGAGTCGTTATATTAAGTGCCATGGCTAGCTCAGCATTAGAGTCGACCCAAAACATGTGTGTATTAATTGGCTATCAACACGTTGAGGTTATTCGTAAGCCAGTTAAAGACTCACATATCCAACGCTTATTATCTTCTCACTCTTTATCCAATACAGTGAATGCGATTCAGAGCTTACCTGTTGTGTTAAACGATAAACAAGTTCAGTTAGCATTCGAAAAGAATTGGTTCGTTAACGCATATCAAAGTCAGCACGACGTAAACAAAACTCAAGCCGTTGGTGTAGAGCTACTTGCGCGCCTCATGCACCCTGAATTGGGTTTACTCACTCCACTCCACTTCATGGAATCTGTTCGACGCCTTAATTTATTGGATAAGCTGTTTTACAACGTTCTGGAACAAGGGCTAAAAGATATCTCAAAGCTGCGCGAGCCATTAGGTTTTTCCATCAACATCGAGCAATCAACGCTTAGGATCGATGTCGCAGACAAGATAATAAACTTATGCAATGAATACAATGTATCCCCTTCATTGCTCACATTAGAGATAACTGAACACGAAACTTTTTTGCTTGATACCAATTGTTATAAGAATATCGCAAAATTGAGCATGTCCGGTATTGGTCTTTCTGTTGATGATTTCGGGACAGGTTACGCCTCATTATCACAACTCTCGAACTTACCTTTTACCGAGTTAAAGGTGGATCGAAGCTTCGTACATAATGTTAGTTCCAACAAAAAGCATCAAGTGCTAACCAAAGCCTGCATTAATCTGGCCGAAAATTTAGGGCTGTCTTGTATTATCGAAGGTGTTGAGAAACAACAGGATTTTGATTATCTATCTTCAATTGGTATGACAAGATACCAAGGCTACTTCACATCGAAGCCAGCAAGTTTTTCCGAATTAATCTCTCAGAATGATTTGAAATAATGAGGTTAAATCAACTGCAAGTCCTTATTGTTGACGATGCACCAATAGTCCTCTCCACCATACGCAATATGTTGATTTATATTGGATTTCATGAAAAAAACATCTTTCTTTCCACCTCACCAAAAGTCGCGATATCGCTAGTTAATGAAACATCATTTGATGTCATCATTTGTGATTACAATTTTGGCGAGGGCATGAATGGTAAGCAATTATTTGAAGAATTAAAACAAACACGAATGTTAAAAGATGATGGTGTTTTTATACTAGTTACTGGGGAAAACTCAGCTTTTTCTATTAGACCAATTATTGAATTGCGCCCAGATAACTACTTACTAAAACCTTTTAATCGTGAGACCTTAAAATTACGTATTACAGCATCGATTCGTAAGAAGAAAACACTAGAAGAAATCTATAATGCTGATCGAGCGCATCTCTATCGAGAAGGCCTTGAGCATTGTGAAGCTCTATCGCATTTTCACCCAGAGTACTTCTCTACAATCGAACAATTCAGAGGCCATTTCCTTTCTAAACTTGAGCTGTTTGATGAAGCAAAAATAGTGTATGAGAGTGCTATGGCAGAAGGGAATTTCGACTGGGCACAAGCAGGCTTAGCGAACAGCCTAGCTAACTTAGGACAACAGACCGAAGCCAATCAAATCATATCAACATTGATCAAAAACGCACCAAGCAATACGTTGTATCGTGATGAAGCAGCTCATGTGAGTTTGCTCAGTAATCGAATACCAGCTGCGATAGCACACTTCAAACTAGCTAGTAAGTTAACGCCTGGAAACTCAGATCGTGAACTAGCAATTGCCAACCTATGTTTATCCGTTAACGATTCTGAAACCGCACTTAAGCACTACCAAAATTACATTCATTTCAATAAGGATACGTTTCGCGACAATGTGCTAATGAAGCTCAATCACGTTAGGTTTCTTTTATATTCAGCTTCCGATGATATTAATAAGCAACAGAAACTCGAACAAGTTAACTTCATTCTGAGTAAAGTCTGGGAAGAGCAAATCCCTGAGATCCACTGCGACCTTGCACTTATCGCTGCACATATTTCGTTTGAAAAAAAAGAGTACAAAAAATCGATTAATCTCTTAACTGATCTACACAACGGTAACCAATTCAGAGAATTTTCGACCATTTATCATCATGCGTGGTTACTCGACAAAATGAGTTGTGAGTGCGAATTCAAAATAGCGGTCCAGCGAAGTAAGATTTTAATCATTAAAACAGAAAGTTCGGCGATCATATCAAGTCAAATGACAATGTTAAATGAACTAAACAGTCAAAATCATCGAAAAATACGATGGCTGAAAGAGCAGAATATTACAATAGAAAAGGCACAATCCAACTATAAAGCTTTATTGACAATATACTTGAATATACAGGAGCGCGCGCCAGTCATAAAAAAGGTGTGCATGAATATTATCAAGCTACTTACTCTTGCTTGGCCAAGTTCAATAGGGTCAAAACAAGTGAACACGATTATTAAAGAGTGTGACGAAGTCATCTTACAGCTTTACACCGCACAAGAATTATATGACATGGATTATCTACGTTTCTACAGTAAAGCCATATCGATGTGTCGCAATATAGAAACTAATCGATTATAGATGTATCGGAGACTTCCTAAGTTTTCTTTCTACACTTTAGGTTCTAAGACTTCAGGTAAAAAAAAGGCTTTGCCATAACAGCAAAGCCTTTTAACTATTCTAATGAGTTAGATTAATCTAAATTCGATTAACCTAAATTGACATTAACCAATGTGCGTTACGCCGCCCATGTATGGTTGAAGTACTGTTGGGATAGCAATACGGCCATCTGCTTCTTGGTTGTTCTCAAGGATAGCAACCATAGTACGACCAACAGCAAGACCAGAACCGTTTAGTGTGTGTACAAGTTCAGGTTTTTTCTCGCCTTTACGACGGAAACGAGCTTGCATACGACGCGCTTGGAAATCCCACATGTTTGAACAAGAAGAAATCTCACGGTAAGTCTCTTGTGCTGGAACCCATACTTCTAAGTCGTAAGTTTTCGCAGAACCGAAGCCCATGTCACCTGTACATAGAATCACTTTACGGTAAGGAAGCTCTAGAAGTTGAAGTACTTTCTCAGCGTGGCCAGTTAGCTCTTCAAGCGCTGCCATTGAGTCTTCTGGCTTAGTGATTTGTACTAATTCAACTTTATCGAATTGGTGCATACGGATAAGACCACGAGTGTCACGACCATAAGAACCCGCTTCAGAACGGAAACACGGCGTGTGAGCTGTCATCTTAAGTGGCAGTTCAGCTTCATCAGTGATCGTGTCACGAACCATGTTCGTTACCGGTACTTCCGCAGTAGGGATAAGCGATAGAGTCTTAAGAGGTACGTCACTTACTTGCTCAGTTAGCGGGCTTGTGTGGAACAAGTCTTCGCCGAACTTAGGAAGTTGACCAGTACCGTAAAGGCTATCGTGGTTCACTAGATACGGTACGTACATTTCTGTGTAGCCGTGCTCATCAGTGTGAAGGTCCAGCATGAACTGAGCAATAGCACGGTGTAGACGTGCAAATTTGCCTTTCATCACGATGAAACGAGAACCCGAGATTTTAACTGCGCTAGCAAAATCAAGACCGCCAGACATTTCGCCAAGATCGACGTGATCTTTCACTTCAAAGTCGTAAGTCTTAGGTTGACCCCAACGAGAAACTTCTACGTTATCGTCTTCATCTTTACCATCTGGCACTTCTGCATCAGGTAGGTTAGGAATAGACATTGTGATCGTTTCTAGCTCAGATTGAAGATCAGCCAATGCTACTTTAGCTTGGTCTAGTTCTGCGCCTAAGTTGCCTACTTCTGCAAGGATACGCTCAGCTTCTTCATGGTCGCCTTTTGCTTTCGCTTGACCAATGGACTTCGATCGAGAGTTACGTAACGCTTGTAGCTCTTCAGTTTTCATCTGAAGGGACTTACGTTTTTCTTCAAGTTCACGAATTGTCTCTACATCAAGGGTGAAGCCTCGACGTGCTAATTTTGCCGCTGTTTCATCCAGCTCAGCTCGAAGTAATTTAGAATCCAGCATTGCTAATCCTATGCTTTAGTTATTTGAATATTCAGTAGCTTGCTACTGAATCACTGCTAAACCCCTAAAACTGGTGTTATTTCGACCAATTTATAACGATTTAATTGAAATTTTATGACTAGGTAACGATATCCAAAAAAGACTACTTTTCATAGCGTTTTTGTGGGCTTTTTGCGTCCAAATCCGCCAGATAATCTAGCTTCTCGCCAATTTTGGTCTCTAAGCCTCGTTTTGTTGGGAAATAGTATTGCTTCTCTCCCATTTCAGGAGGCAGATACTTTTCACCAGCGGCGTAGGCTCCTGGTTCGTCATGAGCATAACGGTATTCTTGCCCGTAGCCCATGTCCTTCATCAAAGTTGTCGGTGCATTTCGCAAATGATGCGGCACTTCATATTCAGGAAGATTGTGAGCATCTGTTAACGCTTGCTTCCACGCGGTGTAAACGGCGTTACTCTTTGGTGCACATGCGAGATAAACAACCGCCTGCGCAATCGCACGCTCCCCTTCAGCAGGGCCAATGCGCGTGAAGCAATCCCAAGCCGACATCGCTACCTGCATGGCGCGAGGATCAGCGTTACCGATATCTTCAGAAGCAATCGCCAGCAAGCGTCTAACGATATACAAAGGATCACAACCCGCAGCAATCATTCGTGCTGACCAGTACAAGGCCGCATCAGGGTTTGAGCCACGAATTGACTTATGAACCGCGGAGATTAGGTCGTACCAAATATCACCCTTGTTATCGAAACGAGCGACTTTCTCACCAGCCACTTCAGCCAACAACTGCAAGGTTATCGCTTTCTCGCCTTTATCGTTGTCTTCTGCCATGTCATACAGCAGTTCAAGGTAGTTAAGCGACATACGCGCGTCGCCGTTAACCAGTTCTGCAAGGCGATCTAAAACATTATCAGCAAAATCAACAGGCACATCACCTAACCCACGTTGCTTATCTTCAATCGCTTGGCGAATGACAAGAGAAATATCATCTGTGTTCAGGGACGTCAGTTTGTAGACACGCGCACGTGACAACAAAGCGTTGTTCAGTTCAAAAGATGGGTTTTCTGTCGTCGCACCAATAAAGGTCACGGTGCCATCTTCGATATGAGGCAGAAAAGCATCTTGCTGACTTTTGTTAAAGCGATGGACTTCGTCCACAAACAGGATGGTTCTGCGCCCTGCTTGCTTGTTCTCGCGCGCTTTTTCAATTGCAATACGAATGTCTTTTACGCCCGAGGTTACCGCCGATACGCGTTCCACTTCAGCATTCGCATAGTTTGCTGCAACTTCGGCTAACGTCGTTTTACCGGTGCCCGGAGGCCCCCACAAAATCATCGAGTGGATATGGCCCGCTTCCAACGCTCTGCGAAGTGGTTTACCTGGGCCTAATATATGCTGCTGACCGATGTACTGTTCGACAGTTTCCGGTCTCATACGAGCAGCAAGGGGACGAAAATCTTCGTCCCCCGCAAAATCTAAGCTGTAATTACTCAATTGCAATCTCTTGATTCGTTGATGGCATTAATGCCTATCGACGTACTACCAAACGATCTGCTTGTTTAGATCAGTTTCTTTGGTCGTCGACCTCGACACCTTCCGGTGCCACAAAAGTAAAGCGGTCTGCTGCAGGTTTACCCAAATCAACATTGCTAAAGGTAAACTCACCTTTTTGACCGTCTTGTTCAATCACATTAAAGCCCTGAACAATGCCCTTTTCGGTGATATTAATCTGGAAGTCGCCCTGATTAGAATCGACAGCAGTTGGCGTTAGCGTGAATTGGTTACCCGTTTGCGCCACATTATAATTATCCCAATCACTTTCTTGGTTACGTGTAAGCAGGACAAAAGGTGTCTGTGATGTCGCTTGCTCTTGCCAATAAATGCTCACTTGCTCAATGAACGGGCTGTAGTACCACAAGCTTTGGCCATCAGATACCAACAAGTTTTCATCAGGGAACGTGGTCTCCCAGCGGAACAGGCTTGGGCGTGCAATCTCTACCGTGCCCTCACCTTCCATAACAACATCACCATCAGGGCTGGTCACGACTTGTTTAAAGTCAGCGCTGAAGCCTGCGTTTAATGCCAAGCGGCTACTCAACTCTTCTTTCGGAGAAGCAAACACTGAGAAGCTCATAAATAAAAGTGCGAATACTTTTTTCATCAATAATCCTGTTAGAACATAAGTCGGTCATATTTTCGATTTGACCGACTGAATAGTTATGAGTTCCTACCGGAACTAATCTTTTGGTGGCGCTGGTGCTAAGACTTCTCGGTTACCGTTATGACCTGGAGCACTTACGATACCTTGAGCTTCAAGTTGCTCGACAATACGTGCAGCACGGTTGTAGCCAATCTTGAATCGACGCTGTACACCTGAAACTGAGCCACGACGTGAATGAACAACGTGTTCTACCACTTGATCAAACAGAGGATCGACCTCTTCATCACCTTCCATCTTCTCACCCGGAAGCAAGGTTTCTGGGGTTTGTTCGCCGTTGGTGATTTCATCAATATAGTTTGGCTTACCACGCGCTTTCCAGTTATTCACGACTGCGTGTACATCGTCATCAGATGCAAAGGCACCGTGAACACGAGTTGTATGGCTAGAACCCGGTGGCAAGTAAAGCATATCACCCATGCCCAATAGTGATTCCGCACCACCTTGGTCAAGGATAGTTCGTGAATCCGTTTTAGTTGATACCGTAAAGGCCACACGGGTTGGAATGTTCGCTTTAATAAGACCAGTAATAACATCCACTGATGGACGTTGCGTCGCTAGGATCAAGTGAACACCCGCCGCACGTGCTTTTTGTGCCAAACGTGCAATCAGTTCTTCAACCTTCTTACCAACCACCATGATTAGGTCGGCAAATTCATCAACGATAACCACAATGTAAGGCAGTTTCTCAAGCAATGGCGCTTCTGGGTCCATGCTGTCGCCCGGCTTCCACAGTGGATCGTGAATTGGGTGACCCGCTTCCGCTGCCATCTTAAGCTTATCGTTGTAACCTTTAATGTTACGAACGCCTAATGCTGACATCAGCTTATAACGTCGTTCCATCTCGCCAACACACCAACGAAGGGCGTTCGACGCATCTTTCATGTCGGTTACCACTTCAGACAATAGATGAGGAATACCCTCATAAACCGATAGCTCAAGCATTTTCGGGTCGATCATGATGAAGCGAACATCTTCCGGTGATGCTTTGTAAAGCATACTCAGAATCATTACGTTCACACCTACCGACTTACCAGAACCGGTTGTACCTGCAACCAGAACGTGAGGCATTTTCGATAGATCAGCAATAACGGCTTCACCAGCGATGTCTTGTCCTAGAACCACTGTCGTTGGCGATTTCGCTTCTTGGAACTGAGGGCTAGCAACCACGTCTGAGAAGAATACCGTTTGGCGACTCATATTCGGCAGTTCTAAGCCAACATAAGGTTTACCCGGAATCACTTCTACGACACGTACTGCCAATGCAGAGAGCGAACGCGCTAAGTCCATAGAAAGGCCAGAAATACGGCTTACTTTCACACCTGGAGCCAGATCAAGTTCGAATCGAGTGATTACTGGACCTGGGAAAATGTCGACAACGTCTGCTTTGATCTTGTAGTCCGCTAGCTTAGATTCAACAAGACGAGCAATTGCCTCTAGCGCATCACGGTCAATAAAGGTTTCACGCTTTTCAGGGTGGAATAACAATTCAAGCGTGGGTAATGGCTCAGCAGGCTTAGGTAAATTAACATCTTGTTGAACCAAGAACGGATTCTGCGCCGCTGCCATATTCGCTTGGGCTTCAGAAACAATGCTTTGGAATGCGGCGACATCTTGATCTTGATCTTGATGCGCAGGTTCTTCTTCCGTTACTTCTTCCCAAGGAAGATCAACAGTTGGCTCTAGGTTTTGTGCTGTTGGCTGTTCAGGTTCTGAATGTTCTTCTTGATAAGGGAAAGGTTCAAACTGTTCTTCGATTAATGCTGCGTCAGCTAATTCAGCTTCAGCCTGTTCTGATTCAAGCTCTGAGCCCTGTTGGTAGCTTTGCTCTTCCGTAACATCAAACGGTGAAGGTTGTGCAGAGAAATCGTCTTCCACGGTTGCTTCTGGCTCGCCCATAGGTGAAGCGTATAAAGATTCAGGTTGAACATCTTCAGAACCAAATTCGCCATTTACTTGTGGTGAGCTATCTAATTCTGGTTCAGCACTTCTAAGGTCAGC
>NZ_JBFRSD010000033.1:0-136361 GCF_041473395.1 Vibrio sp. 10N.222.55.C6 | reverse complement strand
CAGCACTTCTAAGGTCAGCATGAGCAGGGCCAACTTCTGGTTGTTCGTTCTGCATGTATTGTTGGTAAGCAACCTGAGAATCATGCGCGTCAACCTGATCTTGTTCTGCTAGGTCATCTTCATACATGGCCGCATTTTCTAGCTGCTCTATCGTTGCATTCAACTGTTTAGAGCGCTCAATACCTTCTTCTAGCGGTTCTTCTGGCGCTTGGTAAACAGCTGCTGCAGGGATCGTTTGCTCTGACTCAATTACCGCTTGAGGCTGAACCTGAGGTTCTTCATGAACAGGAGCTTCTTGTTTCGCAGGAGCATCGACAGGCATATGAATATTGTAATGACGCTTCGGCGATGCAGCATTGTCTCGCGCATTTGTCGCCACGTCTGCCGACTCATTGGTCGCAGAAAAACTCATCGCAGGATCTAGCGGATCATGCTCTGTTGATTCTTTGTTGCCTTCTATAGCAGGAACATCGCGGTAAGTTGGCGCTTGATGCTGCTGATGACGTTCTTCGATTAAATCGCGGTCTGCTGATTCTCTTAATTGAGGCTCAAGCAGCTCTTGGTCTTGGCCACGAGCCTTATTAACAGTAGACGTGAAAAATTTGATGGCACATTCACCCAACCATTCCACAATGCTTAGCCAAGAGATACCGGTTAATAGAGTGAAACCAGCACCCCATAAGAAAAGAAGAACCAGCGTACTACCAAGAACATTCAACGTTGGAAGTGCAAGGCTTGTTAAAACGTCACCTACCACGCCACCGGATGAAAAGTACCAGATGTCGTCAAAGTTGATATCCGCTAAACCACAACTCGTAAGAATTAGGATAGTCAGGCCAAGTAAGCGAGTGCCCCACAGCATGAAGTCGATCTGCTCGTCTTCATTACGTTTGCGGAATAAAACCCACGCAGCAACCGTCACTAAGATAGGCAGAGGGTAAGCCAAAGAGCCAAATACGAAGAAAAGCGTATCCGCCAACCAAGCACCTAGGTAGCCACCCGCATTTTGAATGTCACCACCCCACGCCGTTTGCGACCATGATGGGTCTGCAGGACTAAAAGTTAATAACGCAACGGCAAGTAGAATAGAGAAGAGAACACCGAGAATCAGACTGCACTCTTTGAGACGTTGAGAACCACTCAAACGAGGAGACTGAGGCTCTTCACTCGTTTTAATGATTGTTTCTACTTTATTACTGCTCTGCTTGAACATAAACCAACTTAATAATTAAACGGGATAAAAACATCTCGAGCGGCCAAAGCCGCTCGTTTCAATGAAACTACTGTTGATTTAACCATATCAAACAGAAAAACCCAATTCCAGAAAGCAAGAAAGCGGAACAAATGTCCGCTTTCTTTCATTTCACCAATTGTGACTAACGAGTTTTAATCACAAGTTGATTGGTTTGTTTCACTTCTTCCATTACTACGTAAGTTCGAGTGTCGTTTACGCCCGGTAGACGAAGTAACGTATCACCCAGTAGCTTACGGTAAGCACCCATATCAGATACACGTGTTTTTAGAAGATAGTCAAAATCACCCGACACTAAATGACACTCTTGGATGTCATCCAGTTTCTGCACAGCGGTGTTGAATTGTTCGAACACATCTGGCGCACCACGGTTCAACGTAATTTCAACAAACACTAAAAGTGAAGCATCAAGGTACTGTGGGTTCAGCAACGCTGTGTACCCAGTAATGTAACCTTGACGTTCTAAACGACGAACACGTTCAAGACATGGAGTTGGAGAAAGTCCTACTCGTTTTGAGAGTTCAACGTTTGAGATACGACCGTCTTTTTGCAACTCATTAAGAATGTTGCGGTCAATACGATCTAGTTCCTTGGACGGCTTCTTATAATTGTCTGCCATTTTTTATTCCACCTTATTACTTCCTTGCAAAAAAATATACTACAACTTTTTAATATTCAGTATCAAATTTTATCTAAACCTATCTATACTAGATATTAATTCGACAGAATTACCCTACACATAGATAAAACAACCAAAATAAAATGAGGAGTCAGGATGATCATTGGCGTACCTAAGGAAATCAAGAACCACGAATACCGCGTTGGTATGACCCCAGCTAGCGTGAGAGAACTAATCTCACACGGCCACCAAGTTTTTGTAGAAACCAATGCCGGTACTGGTATCGGTTTTTCAGACGATGATTACATCGCTGTAGGCGCATCCATTCTTCCTACTGCTGCTGACGTTTTCGCGAAAGCAGAGATGATTGTAAAGGTTAAAGAACCTCAAGCTGTCGAGCGAGCTATGCTTCGCGAAGGGCAAATATTATTTACCTATTTACACCTTGCACCAGATTTTCCACAAACTGAAGAGCTTATCAAGAGCAAAGCTGTCTGCGTAGCCTATGAGACTGTAACAGATAATATGGGTCGCTTGCCACTATTAGCACCAATGTCTGAAGTAGCTGGTCGTATGTCTATTCAAGCAGGTGCACAAACATTAGAGAAATCTAACGGTGGTTGTGGTCTTCTTCTTGGTGGCGTTCCAGGTGTTGAACCAGCAAAAGTTGTTGTTGTTGGTGGCGGTGTTGTAGGTGCTAACGCAGCACGTATGGCTGTAGGCCTTCGCGCTGATGTTACAATTCTTGACCGTAACGTAGATACACTGCGTCGACTTGATGAAGAATTCCAAGGTCGCGCAAAAGTGGTTTATTCTACTGAAGACGCCATTGAGAAGCATGTTCTAGAAGCAGACCTAGTAATTGGTGCAGTACTAATTCCTGGCGCAGCAGCTCCAAAATTGGTTACAAAAGAGCACATCGCTAAGATGAAGCCAGGTTCAGCAGTTGTTGATGTTGCAATCGACCAAGGCGGTTGTTTCGAGACTTCTCACGCAACCACTCACGCAGACCCAACTTACATTGTTGATGACGTAGTTCACTACTGTGTTGCAAACATGCCTGGCGCTGTTGCTCGTACTTCAACTTACGCACTAAACAATGCAACACTTCCTTACATTGTTAAGCTAGCGAACAAAGGCTACCGCGAAGCACTTCTATCTGATGAAGGCTTCCTAGAAGGTCTAAACGTTATTCACGGTAAAGTAACTTGTAAAGAAGTTGCAGAAAGCTTTGACCTTGAATACGTAGACCCAGCAGAAGCAATCGCAATGTTTAACTAATGATGTAATGACTAACTGAACGCAATAATCTTCTCGTTGAAGCGTTCAGTTAACTCATACACATTAAACAAAAAGCCAGTACGACATTATGTCGCGCTGGCTTTTTTGCATTAATGGATTTAGTTCGTAAAAACACGTAACAGTACGGTTTACCACTAGCGCTCGATTTTAACCCCATGAATCAATAGATTTCTTGGCGTAATACTGCGTTCACAGAACTCTTCAATCGTAGCTTCATAACCTTGCTCTTGCAGATAGATAGCGCGATCTAAAGCCAGCCATATCTCTAATGGTCGTCTAAAGACTTGTTGAACCAAACTCAGCTTTTCCATTTCCCAGAAAAGCGCTTCGCCTTGAATCAAATAAGAGTCAAAATCAATATCTGAGCCCAGCGATAGCTCTTTCACTTCAGATGCCCAACGGCAGAAAGATTCAAAACCCTCAGCTAACTCTGATTTTTTGATGCTCGGTACAGGAATGTATTCGTCAATGTTAAGTTCAGCCTTAAGCAACTGGCTGAAGCCTAGACGATAGCTCATCTCTAGTTGACGATGTCTTTTTACTCTTTCACCACCAGTAACGGTTTCTTGAAGCGGGATTCTCAAGTCGCTCTTACTTAACGTTAATGCTGAGCTTTTCGCGATAGAAGACATCGCTTGATAGTTTTCGTCTCGAATAAGATGATAACAACAAGGAGAAATAGTGACCGCTGGTAGCCCATGTGACACTGACTTTTTAACTAGCTCAACATGAAGATCACCACAAGCATGAAGGGCCACGGCATGTTGGTACGAATTAAACACGTCATCGGCCTTGTCTGAAAACGCATCTCCTTGAACAAAATCCATCGCTAACTTCTGGTCATCCGCAATCTTTTGTCCGCTTTCGCATAACGATTGCTGCCATTCAAAGCTAGTGACTTTTTGATCCGATTGCTGAGATAGGATTCGACCAAGAAAGCCTTTACCAGAACACCACTCGAGCCACTCTTTGCCATGGTGATGGCATAATGCAGCCTCGCCCATTGTGACAATTTGATGTAGCTTTCGGCCAGGAATACCATCAGCAGTACCACGTGGGAGGTCTAAACCAACCAAAGCAGTGTTATCGAACTGGATGTTTTGGGTAGCAGTTTCTAATTCAGGTAGGAAACGAGTCAGTTCCTCAATCAAAAGCTGAGGCTGCTCTTTTAAGGTTTGAATGCTTTCATTATCTAAGCTTTCTAACCAATCAACGAGTGGACGATTGACCTCTTTCCACGGCTGCTGTTGAGTTTGGCATAGGTGAAAAGGCTCTGAACGCCAATAAATTTGGTGCTCTAACAAAAATGAGTCGAGTATTTTAAATCGTGAATGCATGCTTCCCCCTATGATGGGTGGATTGTAGGGGGTAGAGGCCGAAATAGAAAGGCACTATATGAGATGCGGCGCAAAGAGAGTCAGTGTAAAGAAAAGTTATCGAGATGCGAACGTTTGAGGATGACACATAATTAAAACAAAAACCGGCCTGATAACAGACCGATTTAAAATTTAGAAATGCTTCCGAGCTTCTAGTCTTGTAATGTTCTAATCACTATCTCACCGGCAGATCGATATCCTTAAACATCTCTTCGATTTCTTCATTTGATTTCAAAGAGATAGCTTGCTCTACCACTGGACGAGTTAAGTGAGGTGCAAAGCGCTCCATGAAATCAAACATGTAAGAACGCAGGAACGTACCTTTTCTAAAGCCAATGCTGGTTGTGCTCGCACCAAATAGGTGGCTCGCATCAATAGCAACCAAATCAGTATCTTGCTCGTGGTCAATAGCCATACTTGCAATTACACCAACACCAATGCCCATACGAACGTAAGTTTTGATTACATCGGCATCCGTAGCAGTAAACACAACACGTGGCGTTAGACCTACTTTATTGAAGGCAGTATCCAATTCAGAGCGACCAGTAAAGCCAAAGACGTAAGTCACCAGAGAGTAAGCCGCAAGATCTTCGATCGTGATATTACGCTTCTGTGCCAGGGGATGATCTTTGGTCACGACGATCGAACGGTTCCAGTGGTAACAAGGCAGCATAATCGCATCTTGGTAAAGGTGTAGCGCTTCCGTTGCAATCGCAAAATTCGCTGTACCTTTAGCGACGGCTTCTGACATTTGGCTTGGCGTACCTTGGTGCATGTGAAGCGATACTTTTGGATAGCGCGCCGTGAAACCTTTAATCACATCAGGCAGTGCATAACGAGCTTGAGTATGAGTCGTTGAAATATTCAATGTACCCATCTCTGGATGTGTGTGTTCACCCGCTACCGCTTTAATGCTTTCAACGCGCGCCAAAATCTCTTGAGAGATACGAATGATATCCTCACCCGCTTGGGTAACCTGCGTTAGATGCTTGCCGCTACGCTCAAAAATCTGAATGCCTAGTTCGTCTTCAAGTAATCTAACTTGCTTACTAATGCCAGGCTGAGATGTGTACAAACTCTCTGCTGTAGCTGAAACATTTAGGTTATGGTTTACAACCTCAACAATGTACTTCAGTTGCTGTAACTTCATATCTAACCTCGTAATCCTTTACTCATTTCTGTGCTAACTTATTTGCAAAGAGAGCGTTATAGTCGCGTGTAATATAATTAATAGTTATAACGCTTCGAACACAAAAATGACAGGAAAATTGAGTTTTTCTAGCTTAACAAACAAAAACATCACTAACGCTTTGCAACCCAACCCTCATTCTCATACATTAGTTGGTAAGTTTTGATTGCCGATTTCGCTCAACAAGAGATAATCAGAAATTGCAATTTACGAGTGCCGATACACAATGGAATCGTGTATCCTCTCCAGTTAGCTATAGAAAATAATAAGCAGACTCAAATATATGAATATTGGTTTAATAATCGTCTTAGTAGCCGTTCTTTTGGTGTTAGTTTTAGGCTACAACATCATGCTTCAATATAAAGTTAAGGTAGAAACAGCGAAGAAACAGGAAGCTTCTCGTTATCTAACCATTATTGACGGTACAGAAGAACTGATTGGCAACGCTCATCACATGCCGTTTAGCCAAGATCTTCTTGTATGCTTAAACAATCGAATTCTTGATGCATTAGAAAACATGTATCAACTCGATCCAAAAAATAAGCAGCTTGCCCAACGCATTGAAAGCGTAAAACAACAAATCACTCAGCTAAAAGAGAACTACAAAGGTGGCGAGAGTACCGCTTTCCGCGTACCAAGTAGTGACAAGCAAGCGATCATGATGCTTAAGTTAGTTAAACGCCTGCGTGATACGGTGCGCAACGAGCACAATAAAGGCCGTTTCGAGACTCAAGCTTATGTGGTTGAAAATGCTCGCCTAGAAACAATTCAAATCCGTATTAACATTGAAAATGTTATCAAACGTGCAAACGATTCGATTTCTCGCGGACAACCGGGAACAGCGATTCAGCTATTACGCAAAGGTATTGATGCTTTGGCGACTAAGAACGACTCGTACTCTAATCAAGCCAAAGAAAAGCTTCAACAGATGCTTAACGAGCTTGACCAGAAACGCCAAGACAAAAACGCTCAAGATTTGCAGCAGATGGAATCTAAAGAACGAGAAGACGATATGGATGCCCTCTTCGGTCAGAAGAAGAAATGGTAACAGTCTAACTCAACACTTAAAGGCCGCCTTATTTACATTAAATAGGCGGCCTTTTTTGTAGCTGTTGAATTTCCTTTCTCTGTATAGGGAGATCTCTTGAGCTGTGATAAAATCCCCGCATTATCAACAAACTTTCCCTGACCATGTATCAAGAATTACTCGCTCCAATCCACTCTTTTCTTAAAGCCGAAACGCCAGATTCATGGATAGATGAAGCCAAAAAGCCAGAAAATCTTCACATCATTCTACGCGATCACATGCTGTGTGAACTTAAGGCGGCACAGAGTGCTTTATTCCTTATTCGCAAGTACGCCGTCGATAAAGAAAGCGCGAAGCAACTGAATGAATGGATTTTGCCATACGAGCAATTTGCTTACCGTCGTATCGGAGACTTAGAGTCTCTACGTGGTAAAAGCAACGTATCCAAGCAAATCACAGCGAAAGAAGGCTGTAATTACGGTGCTGACCTAATCGATAAGATGGTTTTACTGATCAAAGAAGAGCTGCATCACTTCTACCAAGTCATGGAGTTGATGGAGAAGAAAGGCGTGACTTACCAGCCAATCGAGGCGGGTCGTTACGCTAAGGGCTTGATCAAACAAGTTAAGACTTACGAGCCTGATGCTCTGGTTGATAAGCTTATCATCGGTGCGTTTATTGAAGCTCGCTCTTGTGAGCGCTTCGCTAAATTGGCTCCTTTCTTGGAAGAAGACATGGAGAAGTTTTACGTGTCTCTACTTCGTTCAGAAGCTCGCCACTACCAAGATTACCTTGAGCTAGCAGAACAGATCGCAGGGAAAGATATTTCAGAGCGTATTTCGCATTTTGCTCAAGTAGAAGCTGATCTTATCACTTCAGAAGACAGCGACTTCAAATTCCATAGTGGTGCTCCGGTTTAGGCTCCACACAGAACATTCAGTCCAGTTTAGACTAATCCAGACTAAAAAATTAAGGCCAGCAATTTGCTGGCCTTCTTTATTTATATCTCAATCCAAATATAGACTTAAGCAAGCGTACCGTTGATCTCTGCAAGTACAGCAGCAGGGTCTATCGCTTGCGTAATCGGACGACCAATAACAAGGTAGTCTGAACCTGATTCAATCGCTTTAGAAGGCGTCATGATGCGCTTCTGGTCACCAACATCTGCGCCGACAGGACGAATACCTGGAGTAACTAGCTTGAACTCTTGACCAAGTGCACCTTTAAGCAAAGAAGCCTCTTGTGCAGAACATACAACACCGTCTAAGCCAGAGTTTTTCGTTAGAGAAGCCAAGCGCATCACGTGTTGTTGTGGTTCAAGATCCAGACCGATACCCGCTAAGTCAGATTGCTCCATACTGGTGAGTACCGTTACACCGATTAACAGTGGACGATCTTTGCCATAAGGTTCTAAGATTTCGCGAGAAGCCGTCATCATACGCTCACCGCCACTTGCGTGTACGTTCACCATCCAAACACCCAGTTCAGCGGCAGCACGGACTGCTTTTGAACATGTGTTCGGGATGTCGTGGAATTTAAGGTCTAAAAATACTGAGAAACCACGCTTATGTAATTCACGAACAAATTCAGGGCCAAACAGGGTAAACATCTCTTTGCCCACTTTTAGGCGGCAAGATGCTGGGTCAATTCGATCGACAAAGGCTAACGCATCCGCTTGATTATCATAATCCAAGGCTACAATGATTTTTTGGTCGTTCATTTCATCTCCTAACGCAGTTAACTTTCTAAAAATTTCTAATCACCTAAGCAGGTGATAAATAACAGTCATAAAAATGCAGCCCGAAAGCTGCAATTAATAATTTGGTCTTAAAGTGACCACAAATCTATTCACCATCAAGCCCACGAATAGGCTTGATCGTCCCCCACCCTTTACATGAAGGGCAGTGCCAATACAAAGAGTGTGTCGAGAAACCACACTGACGACAACGGTAATGAGGCTTAACCTTAAGCTGTTCACCAACCATAGATTGAAGTGTGGTTAAGCTGTCTTTTGCTCGGCCTTCTTCTGCTTCCGCTAGGTGGTAATCGATTAATCGATAAAAACCTTTCATGGTTGGATTTTTAACAAGCTGCTTTGTCAGTAACTCTTGAGCAGAGCCTACATCTTCATGGTGAGCAACCAATTGCGCCAGCATCAGTTCGGCAGATACACCGGCTTTCTTCTGAATACACGCTTTGAGGAACTCGACCAATTGAGCTTCTTGTCCAAGCTTGTGGTAACACTCAGCAAGGGTTGGCAACACCTCACTGATAAAATCGATATCTTGTTCAAGTACCGATTCAAGACAATCAATTGTCTTTTGGTAATCTTCGTTCGCTAAGTGGAACTTCCCTAGTGCGATACTTGCGCGAACACATTTAGGGTCTTCAGAAAGCGCCTTCTTAAAATGCTGAAGCGCTTTAGAACGATTACCATCGGCTTGTTCTTGCATTGCAAGCTCACACCAGAAATGCGCGACTGTGGCACGCATCTTCATTTTTTTCTTGCCGAGCTTAACTAAGATATTTCCGTAATGGATAGCCTTGTTCCACTCACGGGTCTGCTGATAAATAGCCACCAACTGCTGTAAAGCGCCCTCTTTATGGTCAGGTTCTTCTACAAGTTGTTCAAAGATTTTTTCAGCGCGATCAAGGAAGCCAGAGACCATGTAGTCTTTAGCTAATTGTTGCAGTGCGAGATTTTTCTGATCGAGGGTAAGCCCCGAACGAGAGATGAGATTTTGGTGAATACGAATAGCGCGGTCGACTTCGCCTCTTGAGCGGAACAAGTTGCCCAAAGCCAAGTGAGTATCGATGGTTTCATTGTCTACTTGAAGCAGTTCAATAAAGTGATCAACCGCTTTGTCAGATTGATCTGACAGTAATAGGTTCAAACCCGTCACGTATTGACGGGATATCTGGTGTGATTGCTTTTGTTTTTCTTGCTGAGCGTTACGATTACCCATATACCAGCCATAAGCGGCTGCGATGGGCAAAAGTAAGAACAGTAACTCTAACATCAAATATAGCCTTTAAGCTTTAGTATCAGCAGGGACCTGCTTTGATTGCTTATTGAGTTGCTTCTTCAAGCGATGAATTTTTAGCTGAGACCGCATGTGCATATTACCAAAGACTAACCAAGCAAGGGCGAAGCCTGAAACGAATACAACACCTAATAAACTTGATAGGTGGAAGTCACCTTGCGCTAGCAGATAGTTGAAATTCACAGTTGTTTGGTTTTGAGAGCCTAAAGCCAGTGCAATTAGGAAAAGTGCGATAACGGCGACTATTTTTATAATTTTCATAGTTCATCACTCATTGGTTGGTTAGCTGTACGATTATGCAGGAAAATTACTAATCAGACCACCATATTATGGTCATAAAAAAGCGGCATACATTATAGTATGCCGCTTTTCTTAATTCCGATAAGTAGGCTACATTCCTGAGTTTACTCGTTCACGCAGCTCTTTACCTGGTTTGAAGTGAGGAACGTATTTACCTTCTAACTCAACCTTGTCACCAGTCTTTGGGTTACGTCCAACACGAGGCTCACGATAATGCAGAGAAAAGCTGCCAAAACCGCGAATTTCGATTCGATCACCACTTTCTAGTGTTGAAGCCATATGCTCTAAAATGTCTTTTACAGCGTCTTCAATTTCTTTTGCAGAAAGATGCGTTTGCTCAGCGCACAGTCTCTCAATCAATTCAGACTTAGTCATAGTTACCCTCGTTGGTTTTCTTTTTAGAAATTATAGACCTATCGGAAAAATAAGCAAAAAAAAAGGAGCCTTACGGCTCCTTTCTTGGCTAGATAGCTATAATTCTCTTAATGAGAAGCTATTATTCGCCTTTAGCAGCTTTGAATGCGTCTGCCATTGCGTTACCGAACGCGCCTTCTTCAGACTTGTTCAGTGAAGCCATTGCTTCTTGCTCATCAGCTTCATCTTTAGCTTTGATAGATAGGTTGATTACGCGGTTCTTACGGTCTACACCAGTGAACTTCGCTTCAACGCTGTCGCCAACGCTTAGGATTAGAGATGCATCTTCGATACGGTCGCGAGAAACTTCAGAAGCGCGGATGTAACCTTCAACGCCTTCGATTAGCTCGATAGTAGCGCCTTTCGCGTCAACTGCAGTAACAGTACCGTTTACAAGAACACCTTTCTTGTTGTCAGCAACGTATGCGTTGAACGGGTCGTTTTCCATTTGCTTAACGCCAAGAGAAATACGCTCACGCTCTGCATCTACTGCTAGAACAACAGCAGAGATTTCGTCGCCTTTCTTGTATTCACGTACAGCTTCTTCGCCGGCAGCGTTCCAAGAAATGTCAGATAGGTGTACAAGACCGTCGATACCGCCTTCTAGACCGATGAAGATACCAAAGTCAGTGATAGACTTGATCTTACCAGTAACTTTGTCGCCCTTAGCTTGCATTTCTGCAAATGACTGCCATGGGTTAGCTTTACACTGTTTCAGACCTAGAGAGATACGACGACGTTCTTCGTCGATATCAAGAACCATAACCTCAACTTCGTCGCCAACATTAACAACTTTAGAAGGGTGGATGTTCTTGTTAGTCCAATCCATTTCAGAAACGTGTACTAGACCTTCAACGCCTTCTTCGATTTCAACGAAGCAGCCGTAGTCAGTTAGGTTTGTAACACGACCAGAAAGCTTGTGACCTTCTGGGTAACGCTTAGCGATTGCTACCCATGGATCTTCGCCTAGTTGCTTAAGACCTAGTGAAACACGAGTGCGCTCACGATCGAACTTAAGAACTTTAACTAGGATTTCGTCACCAACGTTAACGATCTCTGATGGGTGCTTAACGCGCTTCCAAGCCATATCTGTGATATGTAGAAGACCGTCAACACCGCCAAGGTCAACGAATGCACCGTAGTCAGTAAGGTTCTTAACGATACCTTTAACTTCAGTACCTTCTTGTAGAGTTTCAAGAAGTTCGTCACGCTCAACACTGTTTTCAGATTCGATAACAGCACGACGAGAAACAACAACGTTGTTACGCTTCTGGTCTAGCTTGATTACTTTGAACTCTAGCTCTTTGTTTTCTAGGTGAGCAGTGTCACGGATAGGACGTACGTCTACTAGAGAACCTGGAAGGAAAGCACGGATACCGTTAAGTTCAACAGTGAAACCGCCTTTAACTTTACCGTTGATGATACCAACAACAGTTTCAGCTTCTTCACAAGCTTTCTCAAGTACGATCCAAGCTTCGTGACGCTTAGCTTTCTCACGAGAAAGTTGAGTTTCACCGAAACCATCTTCAACAGCGTCTAGAGCTACGTCTACTTCAGCACCAACTTCAACTTCAAGTTCGCCAGCAGCGTTCTTGAATTGTTCAGCAGGGATAGCAGATTCAGACTTAAGACCAGCGTCTACAAGAACGAAACCGTTCTCGATAGCTACTACAGTACCTTTAACGATGCTGCCTTGTTGGAATTCAGTTTCAGATAGAAACTCTTCAAAGAGTTGAGCAAAAGATTCAGTCATTATTTAATCTTCAATAATTAAACGTCCATGGGTATCCTACCGCATGGGGTTGATAAATTCGCCGGTCATCATCCTTGCGACCAACGTTCGTACTAGCTCGGCGAAATTACCCAGCCAGTTTCGATTCAATATAGTGTAGTGCTTTTTCTACTACCTGCTCAATATTCATTGAGGTGGAATCAAGCACTAGAGCATCCTCTGCAGGGCGAAGTGGCGCCACTGGGCGATTACGATCTCGGTCGTCTCGCTCTTGGATCTCGCTCAAAAGGTCGTCAAATTTAACATCTAACCCCTTCTGTTGCAACTGTTTAAGGCGGCGACTCGCACGCTCTTCAGCACTTGCATCTAAAAATATTTTCGCTTCAGCTTCAGGAAACACAACCGTTCCCATGTCACGACCATCTGCAACCAAACCAGGCGCAGCGCTGAATGCACGTTGACGACGAAGCAGTGCTTCGCGAACGCGAGGTAAAGCAGCAACTTTTGAAGCCGCCATGCCTGTCTCTTCTTTACGAAGTTCACCAGACACATCTTCACCTTCTAGGATAACCTTAACTAAGTCGCCTTCAGCAATAAACTGCACGTCTAAGTGTGTAGCAAGCGGTACTAAAGCATCCTCTGATTCAGTATCCACACCATGGTGAATTGCCGCTAAAGCCAATACGCGATAGATCGCGCCTGAGTCTAGAAGATGAAAGCCTAGCTTATCTGCTAGCAACATACACAGGGTACCTTTACCTGCACCACTTGGTCCATCAACCGTAATCACTGGGCTTTGAGAAGGCATCTTTTACTCCACGTTTTGTCGTAAGTTTTATTCTGTACTAGCGATTCGCCACTACTTTATAGGCGGCATATTATAGAGAAAAATTGGAACTCGAGCGAGGTAAATCTCAGATAATTCCGAGTTGATGATGCATAAACCAATGCAACCAGCCCAATATCCGTTTGCTTAGGTCAATACGCGAGCTTAGATCCATAAGACACGTTCGCAATTTTCTATAGACATAAAAAAGCCTCGCAATAAGCAAGGCTCAGTGGTGTTCTGTAAACAGCTCAAAGAAGCTTAGCCAATAATAGCTCGAACCGCTTCTAGGTCTTCAGGCGTATCAACACCAGCAGCCGGCGCTTCCGCCGCAACGTCTACGTGAATCTTTTCACCGTACCAAAGTACTCGTAATTGCTCTAGGCACTCAATACGCTCAAGAGTGCTTGGTTCCCAATTAATGTAGGTATTGATAAAACCCGCTCGGTAAGCATAGATACCAATATGACGAAGCAAAGGAGATTCCGCTGCAGTACCGTTGTTCGCGTAAGCATCGCGATCCCAAGGGATGGTTGCTCGGCTAAAATATAAGGCGTAACCATCTTTATCGGTTACAACTTTAACAGCGTTAGGGTTAAACACTTCATCAGCATGAGTGATTTCCACACCTAACGTTGCCATCGGAGCTGTACTGTTCGCAAGATTGTTCGCGACCTGATTAATGATCGCGGGTGGAATAAGTGGCTCATCACCTTGAACATTCACGATAATATGATCATCAGGAATATTCATAACTTCAATCACCTCAGCTAGGCGTTCAGTGCCCGATTCGTGATTCGGTGATGTCATACAAACGGTCGCGCCAAATGCTTTAGCCGCTTTTTCAACTCGAGCGTCGTCGGTAGCGATAATAACGTTATCGGCACCCGCTTTCATTGACTGTTCGTATACCCATTGAATCATCGGCTTTCCACCAATGTCAGCAAGTGGCTTCCCTGGTAAACGGCTCGATTGGTATCTTGCAGGTATAACAACCGTATAAGACATTACTTACCCTCATCCATAGAAACGGTGCGAGCTTCAGGTTCTAAAAGAACAGGAATACCCTCTTTAATTGGGTAAGCAAGGCGATCAATTTTACAAACAAGCTCTTGCTTATCCTTGTCAAAAGTTAGTTTACCTTTACATACAGGGCAAGCAACGATCTCAAGTAGACGGTGATCCATAGTATTCCATAACCTCTTTTATTCTTTTTAAAATTTGCTGTTGCGAATCTTCATCGAACTGCGCAGAAACTGGAAGATACCACCAGTTATCTTGAGCATATTCTTCGCATTTTACAGCGTCTTTTTCTGTCATAATCAGATTCATACCTTTATTAGCTAAGGCATGAAGTTCATCTTTATCAAAATCTTGATGGTCGGCGAAGCCCTGTGTGAAAACCACATCACCATCAAGATCTTCCAATGTTTTAAAAAAGCGCGGTGGGTGGCCAATACCGGCAAAAGCCACCAGCTTGTGTAATTTTGCCACAGACCTTTTCTGACCAGTCTTTAGGTTAACTGCTTGGCTTGGAAGCAAAGACATCGAGAACTCTCGCCCATGCGCTTTACCGCCATTGTTAACCAAAAAGTCGACTTCATCTAAACGAGATACAGGCTCTCTTAACGGGCCTAAAGGAATTAGGCATTCGCTACCAAAGCGTCTTGCGCCGTCGATAACTGCAAATTCAATGTCGCGTTCAAGCGCGTAATGCTGAAGGCCATCGTCAGTGATAATCACATCAACGCCTTTGCTCAGCAATGCTTTCACTGCGTTAGCTCGCACAGGGTCGACTGCGACTGGCGCACCAGTTCGCTTACGAATCAAGCGAGGTTCATCACCCGAATGCTCAGCTGGGGTATTTTCATCCAACACCAACGGATAGCTTGGTGCTTTTGCACCGTAGCCACGAGATACGACTCCGGGTTTAAAGCCGTGAGCCTGAAGCATCTCAACTAACCAAATCACAACCGGTGTTTTACCATTTCCACCAGCAGTAATATTGCCCACAACAATAACAGGTAAAGGCGGGCGGTAGGTCTCTTTATTCCCTGAGAGATAAGCGTCACGACGCCGACTACTGATCATTTTGAACAGCAGACTCAGTGGCCACAAAAGCGGCCAGAGAAGATATTTCAACGGGTGATTGTTAAACCAAATCTTTTCGATCACAACAAAACCTAATTTATCCGCTGAACTGAATTCGGTGTAATTGTGCATAAGCACCATCATGCGCGATTAGCTCAGCATGTGCGCCCCTTTCTACAATATGACCATCATCAACCACTAGAATCTCATCAGCTTGCTCGATCGTAGAGAGTCGGTGTGCGATAACTAATACTGTTTTGTCTTTCTGCAGTTCTTCTAGTGCAGATTGAATCGCTCTCTCTGACTCGGTATCCAGTGCAGACGTTGCCTCATCAAGAATCAAAACTGGTGCATCTCTCAATAGCGCTCGTGCAATCGCAATTCGCTGTCTTTGACCACCTGATAGATTACCACCATTCTCGCCAACAACCGTATCAATACCGTTTTCCATGTTTTCGATAAACTCACTCGCATGGGCAAGTTTAGCTGCATGTTCAATCTGTTCGCGGGAATATTCATCGTGTGCGGCGTAAGCGATGTTGTTCGCGACCGTATCATTAAATAGGTGCACATTTTGAGATACAAGAGCAAAGTGCTCCCGCAGGTTTCTCAATTCGTAATCACGAATGTCGTGGCCGTCAAGCTCAATTGAACCTGAGTCTACATCATAAAAACGAGTAAATAGGTTGGCAATGGTACTCTTGCCCGAGCCAGAACGCCCAACAAGCGCAACCGTTTTACCTTTCGGTATATTGAAGCTGACCTTATCAAGTGCTGGTTTCTCTGCTCCTTCATAAGTAAACGTGACATCTTTTACTGCAACTTCACCCGTTACAGATTCAGGCTTCAACGTTCCTTTGTTTTGCTCAGTATCTAGATCCATCAAACCAAATAGAGTTGTACTCGCTGCCATACCGCGTTGGAACTGAGACGTTACACTAGTTAGTGCTTTTAATGGGCGCATTAAGCCGAACATCGCAGAGAAAATAACAGTAAATGTGCCGGGGGTTAACTCAGCTCGAATAGAGTCAAAGCTAGCTAAGATCAACACAGTCACAACGGCAACAGACGCAATCATCTGAATTATTGGGTTAGCGGCTGCTTGTGCTGTTACTAACTTCATACTCTGTTGGCGCATTTGGTTACTAACTTGATCAAAACGTTGCTTCTCTATGTCTTGACCACCATAAGTTAGAACTACTTTATGTCCTTTCAACATTTGCTCTGCAGACGACGCCACATGGCCCATACTTGTCTGCATATTTTTAGAGATCTTTCTGAATCGCTTAGAAACTATGGTAATAGCCCAAGCGACAACGGGTGCGACAGCAAATAGAACTAAAGACAACTGCCAGCTATTCCAGAACATCAGCGTCAACAAGCCAATAATACTTGCACCTTCACGGACAATACTGACTAACGCCTTACTGGTTGCTGCAGACACTTGCTCTGAATCGTAAGTAATTCGAGATAGCAATGCGCCTGTCTGTTCTTTATCGAAGAAAGAAACAGGCATGTGCATGAAATGGCTGAAAATTTTACGACGAATTTCCATCACCACATTGCCAGAGACCCAGCTCAAACAATAGGTTGAAACAAAGCCACTGACACCACGAATAAACATCATGGCAAAGATAATAATAGGGAGCGTGCGTAAAAAGTCAGATTCAGCATTACCAAAGCCTTCATCAAGTAACGGCTTTAGTAAGGAAATCATATAGGTATCAGAAACGGCATTTATGATAAGCGCAATTACCGCAACACCTAGGCCGGCCTTATATAGTCGAATATAAGTCCAAAGTCTTTTAAATGTGACCCAGGTAGTTTCATCTGTTTGTGTTGACATAGAATCGCTTAATTTTCTCACAATAATCTATCTATTCTACTCCCTTACGGAGCATCTGCCTATACCACTGCCCGCCTTGTTGTTCTCTAATCGCATGATATTGCCAACCTTCTTTGCTAAGAGTGATGGTTATTTGTCCGCTTTCTCCAGTATCAAGCCAAGTACTCCCCGCTTCCTGATAGCGTTCAATAACAGACTCACTAGGCATTCCCCACTGATTGCCTTTGGCAAGAGAAGCTATCGCTAGCTGAGGGGACACCGCCCCAATAAACGGCTTAATCGATGACGAATCGCTGCCATGATGCGGAACCAACATAACATCACTCCTTAGCTGTTCTCCTTCACGAGCAAGTAACCACTCACTTACCAGTTCAATATCACCAGTGAGCAACATTGAGAAATCAGCACTATGATCTGAGATCTTGACCACACACGAATGTGGGTTATACGCCCTCTTTACTTGCTTAGGCGGCCACAACACCTCAAAAACAACATCTTGCCAGTTCCAAACCTCTCCAATAGTACATGTTTGAATATTAGACGGGGCTTGAGTGATAGATTGGCGTTCTTGAATAATGTTCTGACTGGTTCTTATCCACTTTGGCGTATAGTTCTCAAGTAATGCCGGATAACCACCAGCATGGTCAGAATCGAAATGACTCACAATCACGCCTTCTAATTCATAAATCCCCCGCTGATTCAAAGTAGGAATCAACAAAGACTCAACAACCGAGCCTCCTGGCCACGCATTGCCAAGATCATAAACAACAATCTGATTGTTCTTTTCCAAGACCAAAGACAACCCATGCCCAACATCCAAGATATCAATAGTTAGTTTGTCTTGCTGGGGTTTGCTGAACTCCCACCACAGCACAAACACTGCAGTTACCAATATCGATAATGTTCGCTTGAAATACCGACTAACAAAGCTCAAAAACAAGATAAGGAATACTGATAATGCAATCGTCTGATTATCGACTTGGATCCAAAATCGCTCAGAGAAAGGAAGACTAAATACGAGAGGCTCAAGCGATAAGTCGACTAACTTCCACAGCTGACTGACCAAATCATTGTCTAGCGCTGTTATACCAACCACGCCAGACACTGACTCCGATATTAAGCTTAGAAACATTGCCAGAAACAACAGCGGGATCGTCACCATCGATACCCAAGGCAAAAGGAACAAGTTGTAGAAAACAGAGACTAAACTGACTCCTTTGAAAAACAACATCGAGGAAGGCGCGATAAGGAATGTCAGCATCAGTTGAAGCTTAATAAGTTGGAGTGCGTAGTCGATAAATGTAAAGCTTGAAGCTGAGCGCTGAGTATTACAGGCGATATAGAAAACAGCGCCCAATGCACCAAAGGACAACCAAAAACTGCTCGACAAAGCTGAAAACGGCCAAATCAGCAGAACCACGCACACACTTAAAGTAACATACCGAAGCAAACTGATATTTTGCCCACGCCACAAGAAATAACTCGCGATAACGCACATCACCAAAGCTCTCAAAGTTGGCAGCGTGAATCCAGCAAACCAACTATAGAAATACGCCAAGCCGAGCCCGAATATTGTAGGTAACCAAAGAAATGAAGGGGAAAGTAACCTTAATATCTTGCCAATCTGATAGCCGATACCAAAGGCAATCCCAATATGCAGCCCCGAAATAGCCATCAAGTGAATCAGGCCACTGCTTTTAAGCATATCCCACCGCTGAGGCGGAATAAGGTCTCGATATCCAAAACTCAAAGCGATAATGAGATCTTGATTTGCCAGCAGACTTAACCTTTCAAGGCTGGCTTCAAACCATTGGGCGCGTAAGTTGGTGCTAGAATGAATTCGGTACTTGGTATCTGCTCTGTAAGTTGCATTGGCAACCACGCCAGCACTAAACAAGTACTTTTCTCGGTCAAAGCCGGCTTCGTTGAGTTTGCCCCATATCGGCTTTATTGAGGCCGATAAATAGACATCATCTCCAAGCGTTAGCTTGAAAGGAGTAAACAAACGCAATTTTATCAATTGAGGAAAGATTAATTTTTCGCCGCCAATTGATCTGACTACTATTACGCTTTCAAAACCGTGGCTATTTTCACTAAAAAGGCTAACAACCGACGCATTTATGGTAGTATTCTGCCCTGATTGGAATAAGCGACTCGTTTGTATTTCAATCGCATTCCCTAGGCAGATAACTAGTATCAATGCTGTTACTGGACCTCTTGCACTCCGGAAAACGCTATACTTTGTTGGTGCTAGCAGTAACAACAGCATCAATGGTGCCCAAACCCAATGTGGCATCACAGGCCAGAAGCTGGCAGACACAACTGTCGCAGCAAATGAAATCAAGAACCAAGTGTTAAACAAGAGAGTAGCTTCCTCCTATGCCAAGAAAGTTTATCAAACGATTTATGCCTGACCATGATCTAATCAAGCGTCAGAAAGCATTGAAAGTTTTTGGCAATGTTTTGTACAACCCCAACTTATGGTGCCTTAATCGTCGCTCTGCGGCTGGCGCGTTTGCTGTTGGGTTATTCATGGCGTTTGTCCCTCTACCAAGTCAAATGATTATGTCTGCAGGCCTTGCTGTCGCATGTGGCGTTAACCTGCCTTTAGCTGTCGCACTTGTTTGGATCAGTAACCCGGTTACCATGCCTGTTCTCTTCTACTTTGCTTATAAAGTCGGGGCGTTTGTTATGCATGTGCCACCGCAAGCCTTCCATTTCGAATTGTCTTGGGACTTCATCTTGGCGCAAATGAGCACTATAGGGCCTCCGTTCTTATTGGGTTGTCTGATTTGTGGCGTGGTTTCAGCAATGATTGGCTACTTTGGTATTCGCGGTTTATGGCGCTACTCAGTAGTAAGAAGTTGGAAGAAGCGACAAGCAAGGCACTGAACGCCATTTCTTGTTATTGAATCTAACCTTGTATGCGCTTCACTTAAAACGTACACAAGTTAAAATCGGATGAGCTACTTACCTCTGCAAGATTGGCATGTAACGAAAGTCGTAAAGAACACGAATTGAATTCAATAAAAAAGGATCCCACTGGGATCCTTTTTTGTTTATGCCGTTAGTCTATCGCGCAACGTGACGTTTACTTAGCGTATCACTTCGAAAATTACTTCGAGCTAAGCACCGAGGCCGGGTTTAGCTTAGCCGCTCGTGAGGCTGGATACCATGTCGCCAGTAAGCTCAACACAATCGCGGTACCGGAAACCACAACAACATCCGTCATATCAAGTTGTGATGGCAAGAAGTCGACAAAGTAAATATCACCGGACAAGAATTGATGATCGACCAACTTTTCGAGCCCTTTGATAAGCGTAGTGAGATTAAGCGCCACCAAGACACCTATCGCACTCCCGACTAAGCTGCCTAGCACACCCGAGAATACGCCCTGCCAAACAAAGATACGTTTTACAAGGAAGTCTGATGCGCCCATGGTTCTTAAGATCGCGATCTCCGATGCTCTGTCTTTGACTGCCATCATTAAGGTCGAGACAATATTGAAACAAGCAACACCAATAACCAGTACCATCACCAGATACATAATGGTGCGAACCAACTGAATATCTCGATACAAGAAGCCAAACTTCTGTTGCCAGCTTCGTAGATACACATACACATCAAGCTGATTACCCACTTCACGCACAATAGAGTTCGCGTTCAGCACATCGGTCACTTTTAAAGAAACTCCGGTTACTGCCTCGCCTAGGTTTGCATAAGCTTGAGCATCGCCAATCGGGATTAGCGCCAAGCTGTGGTCTATCTGGCCATTAAGCGTCAGCAAGCCAACCACTTTCACTCGAACACGCTTTGGCGCCTGAACCTTCACAGAACCGTTTACCGCTGGAATCATCAAAGTCAGATAATCACCGACTTTCGCACCCAGCACATTCGCTACACCAGAACCTAAGATGATTTGTTGTTGCCCTGCTTTAAACTCACTCCAAGCTTGCTTATCGATAAAACTCGACAGGCTCGATACTTGTTGCTCAAGTTGTGGGTCAACGCCGCGAACTTCAATTGCTTTGAGTTCTTTGCCCTTTTCAGCAAGCGCTGTAATTTTTACATAAGGCGCAGCAGCAACGACTTTATCGTGCTTAACCGACTCCTCAATCACGTGCTCCCAACGAGTCACAGGCTCATTCACGCCTTCAAATTCACCATGAGGAATGACAGAAAGTACTCGTGATTGAAGCTCTCGCTCAAAGCCATTCATCGCAGATAAGCCGATAATGATCACCGCGACACCAACCGCAATACCAATGGTCGAAGACAATGAGATGAACGACACCATCTTGTCTCGTTGTTTCGCACGGCTAAATCGGCCGCCTATCAATAGAGATAAAGAGGAAAACACTTAGCTCTCCTCTTTTTCTACGTTGACCAGTAAACCATCTTGCATGTGAAGTTGGCGATCCATCTTACCGGCAAGTTCACCATCGTGAGTCACGACCAAAAAGGCAGTATCGTATTCACGGTTCAGTTCACGCATTAAGTCGTAAATAGAAAGTGCGGTGTTGTGATCAAGGTTGCCGGTAGGCTCATCCGCCAACACCAAAGCAGGTTTATTCACTAAAGCTCGAGCAATCGCCACACGTTGCCTCTCACCACCAGAAAGCTCTGAAGGTCGGTGGTCAACACGATGACTCAATCCTACTTTATCCAACAGACGTTGCGCCTCTTCTTTTGCTTTAGCTGGCTTTTCACCACCAATCAGCAGCGGCATTGCCACGTTTTCTAACGCTGAAAAGTCCGAAAGAAGATGATGGAATTGATAAACAAAGCCAAGATGCTGGTTGCGAAGCTTCGCCTGCTTATTCGAACTCAAAGATGCTAAATCTTGACCAAGAAAACTCACACTGCCCGCAGAAGCATCGTCTAATGCGCCTAAGATATGCAGTAAGGTACTTTTGCCCGAGCCAGAGGTACCGATGATTGCTACTAGCTCACCCTTTTCGATGTCAAAGCTGACTCCCTTGAGCACCTCAGTATCTAACGAGCCTTCACGGTACGTTTTACGGATATCATTACATTGAAGAAAATTACTCATAACGAAGGGCCTCAGCAGGTTTCACAGACGATGCACGATAAGAAGGGAATACAGTGGCAATCAGGCTAAGTGCAATAGCCAGAACCACAACAACAGCGATTTGAATTGGGTTAATCAAAATTGGTAACTGTCCACCAAACGAGAATAGAGCAACGCCCATCGCCTCTAAAATAGTATTAAGGTTCATCGCTAGAGCAACGCCTAACACACCACCAGAGAGCGCACCAATCACGCCACTACTTGCGCCTTGAACCATGAAGATCCCCATGACTTGACCATCAGTCATGCCTTGGGTCTTAAGAATCGCGACTTCAGACTGCTTCTCCATCACCACCATGATAAGTGCTGAGATAATATTGAAAGCAGCAACACCGATGATAAGCCCAAGCATTAAACCCATCATGTTTTTTTCCATACGAACGGCTTGGAATAGCTCACCTCGTTGGTCTCGCCAGTCGCTCCACAACCAACCTTCCGGTAATGGCTGAGTTGATAACTCTGCGACTTCAAACGGGTCTTCAAAAAATAGTCGCCAGCCTGAAATAGTGTCTGATTTATAACGCATCAAACGCCCAGCGTCTTGGATGTCTGTCACCATCAGTTGAGCGTCGATATCAGAACCTGTATTGAAAATACCGGCAACGGTGAAATTTCGTTGGCTTGGAATACGACCTAACGGGGTGTACTGGCTCGCGCTGGTCACCATCAGGCGAACTTTGTCACCCATAGATACCTTCAAATTTCTCGCCAAGGTGTGACCAAGAAATAGCTGATATTGCCCAGCTTGAAGTGAAGACAATCTGCCCGCAATCAAGTGGTTTTGAAGAGGGTCATCTGAATTAGGTTCAATACCGATTAATAGCCCCGCAGATAACTGAGCCGGACTCTGAATCACCGCCTCACTGCGGACAATCGGTTCAACGTGACCATTAAGCGAGATTTGCTCTGCAAAATTAGGCGCTTGGGCAAAAAGAGAAGTGGTGCCACCTTGCTCATAAACCACCGCTTGAGGAAGAACTCCAAGAATTCGGTCTTTTAACTGCGCTTCGAATCCATTCATTACCGATAAAACAGTAACCAAAGACAGCACACCAATGGTGATACCTGCCGTCGACATATAAGAAACAAAACGGCTAAAGCGATCACCTGAACGGCCTTTCAAATAGCGTAGGCCAACAAACAACGAAATAGGATGAAACATACTTTGAACCATCTAAAGGGGATGCGGGTTAATGTAACGGGTATTGCTGTTACTGTGTAGGGGTTAATTGAAAATATAGAGTGAATTAACTCAATTAGTTAGGCTTGAAAAACAGAACCTTGTCAAATTGCCAAATTTCAAACAACTATTTGAGACTTTCAATTAACTGACCTTGATTACTGCGGCCACATAGCGATAATCAATAGATCACTTCAAGGAACTAACGCATGACAGAACAAGAGTTTTTCACCGTTCACCATAGCCTTACCGCTAATATTGAACCAATGGACAGCGGCTTCACTTTACCCTCTCAAATTCAATTCGAATCTGAGATCCCAGCACCATTTGTGGTGGCAAGTGAATTTAGCCAATTGGATCTGTTAGCTGACAGCGCTCGAGCGGAACTGAAAAACAGCGACTTGAAGAATGTCACCAGTTTATTGGATGCACAAAACTCAAAATTAAACCTCTTGTTGAGCTTTATGTTATCGCAGCAAGATGATGAGAAATTTCGCACTCACACCTATTCATTTGGTGCGAGTCAGTTTTCCTGCTTTTCAAAAGCAGACATCGAACCGGGTCGCTTAGTAAAAGCCAAACTTTTTCTAGAGCACCCAGCTGCAGCCATTTATTGCTACGCAGAAGTATTTGCTAGCGAGGCGAAAGACTCAGGTTTCGAAATCAAATTTAAATACGCTCATCTTCGCGATACCGACCAAGACCTGCTAATTAAAGCGGCACTTTATCAACAACAGAAACTCTTGCGTCAACGCTCTCTAGACCGAGATAACAAGTAAATTAACATGACCAAAAAATCCATATTTACACTACCTAAACTTAAAGGTGCCGGTGACAAAAAGCACATCGGTAACCTAGTCGGTTCGTCTCTCGCTCTTGCCATTGCCAAACTCGCAGAGCAACACAACAGCCATACCGTCTTGGCTGTACCCGACCCACAAGTGGCGCTTAAGCTTCAATCTGAAATTGAACAGTTTACGGCACATGAAGTCGCATTATTCCCTGACTGGGAAACGCTGCCATACGATAGCTTCTCGCCGCACCAAGAGATCATCTCAGATCGTATCGCACGCCTTTACGCACTGCCAACACTAAAAGATGGCATCACGATCGTTCCGATCAGCACGTTATTGCAACGCCAGTCACCGCGAGACTTTTTGCTACAACACACGTTAATGGTGAAAACGGGCGATCTCTACTCGCTTGAGAAACTGCGCCTACAGCTTGAAAAGTCAGGCTATCGTTACGTTGATCAAGTGTTTGGCCCCGGTGAATACGCAAGTCGTGGTTCTATTCTCGATCTGTTCCCAATGGGCAGTAAAGACCCGTATCGAATCGATTTTTTCGATGACGAAATCGACACTATTCGTACTTTCGATCCTGAAAACCAGCGTTCTATCGAAGACATCTCTGAGATCCGCCTGCTGCCTGCTCACGAATTCCCAACCTCGGAAACAGCGATTGAAGATTTCCGTATTCGTTGGCGCCAACAGTTTGATCCGCGCCGCGAACCAGAATCGGTTTATATGCAGGTATCTAAAGGCACATGGCCTGCTGGTATTGAGTATTGGCAACCACTGTTCTTCGATCACACAGAAACCTTGTTTGATTACGTTGCCGATGAAGCGCAACTGCTGATTCTAGGTGATGTCGAGACTGCAGTAGACTCATTCCTAACGGACGTTGCTCATCGATACGAACAGCGCGGTGTTGACCCATTACGGCCACTTCTCACGCCTGAACAACTGTGGCTGAAGAAAGACGAGCTGTTCGCACACTTCAAACAGAAGCCACAAGTCAATCTGAGCTTAGATTCAATTGAAGAGAAAGCTGGACGTACCAACCTTCCGGTTGTGTCTCTTCCTGATCTCAGTGTTCAGCATCAGAATAAAGAGCCACTCGCAAACCTAAGAAAGTTCACTGAAGCCTTCGAAGGCAAAGTCGTCTTTTCAGTTGAGTCAGAAGGTCGTCGTGAGGCTCTGAGTGAATTACTTCGAGGTATCAAAGTTCGTCCAAGCGAAGTTGAAAACCTCGATGCGGCGATTAAAGGTAAACATAAGTTCAGCCTGATCCTAGGGTCAGCGGAACATGGCTTTATCCACGAAGAGCAAAACATCTCCCTTATCTGTGAAAGCGACCTGTTGGGTGATCGCGTTGTTCAGCGCCGTAAGAAAGACAAGAAAAGCGTTAACAGCGATACTGTCATTCGTCACTTAGCCGAACTTAAACCGGGTCAACCTGTTGTGCACATTGACCACGGTATTGGTCGCTACATCGGCTTGCAAACACTCGAAGCCGGTGGCATGAAAACAGAATACGTAACGCTGGAGTATCAAAACGATGCCAAGCTCTACGTGCCAGTTGCTTCTTTGAACTTAATCGGGCGTTACTCGGGTGGCGCTGAAGATTCTGCACCGCTACATAAACTCGGTGGCGAAGCGTGGCAAAAAGCGCGTAAACGCGCCGCGGAGAAAGTCCGTGATGTTGCAGCAGAGCTACTTGATGTTTACGCTAAGCGTGAGCTAAAACCTGGCTACAAGTTTGTACTCGACCGCGGCCAATACGCGACTTTCAAATCTGGCTTCCCGTTTGAAGAAACCGATGACCAAGCGATGGCCATCAATGCTGTTATGTCTGATATGTGCCAAGCCAAAGCCATGGACCGTTTGGTGTGTGGTGATGTTGGCTTTGGTAAAACCGAAGTCGCGATGCGTGCAGCATTCGTTTGTACCGACAACAGCAAACAAGTAGCGGTTTTAGTTCCTACTACTCTACTTGCTCAGCAACACTTCGAAAACTTCCGTGACCGTTTCGCCAACTTGCCGATTCGTGTTGAGGTTCTATCCCGATTCAAATCAGCTAAAGAGCAAAAACTAATCATGCAAGATGTCGCCGACGGTAAAGTGGATATCCTAGTCGGGACTCACAAGCTGCTTTCGAGCGATATTAAGTTTAAAGACCTAGGCCTGCTGGTTGTCGATGAAGAACACAGATTTGGTGTACGTCAGAAAGAGAAAGTGAAAGCGATGCGTGCGGATGTCGATATTCTAACGCTTACTGCGACACCGATCCCGCGAACGCTGAACATGGCAATGAGTGGCATGCGTGACCTTTCGATCATCGCTACACCACCCGCACGACGCTTGGCAATTAAAACCTTCGTTCGCGAGAGTGATGATGCCATCGTCAGAGAAGCGGTGCTGCGTGAAATCATGCGTGGTGGCCAGGTTTACTTCCTACACAACCAAGTCGACACGATTGAGAAAACAGCAGAGTCATTGCAAAAGCTGATTCCAGAGGCGCGCGTGACTGTAGCTCATGGCCAGATGCGAGAGCGCGAACTGGAACGCATCATGAATGACTTCTACCACCAGCGCTTCAACTTACTGGTGTGTACAACCATCATTGAAACCGGTATCGACGTACCAACGGCAAATACCATCTTGATGGACAGAGCCGATAACCTTGGTTTAGCACAGCTGCACCAATTACGTGGTCGTGTAGGTCGTTCGCACCACCAAGCTTATGCTTACTTGTTAACGCCACACCCTAAAGCAATGACCAAAGATGCGATCAAGCGATTGGATGCGATTGCTTCGCTCGAAGACTTGGGCGCAGGCTTTACCTTAGCAACTCACGATTTAGAGATTCGTGGTGCGGGTGAGCTGTTAGGTGATGAACAGAGTGGTCAAATCCAGTCAGTTGGTTTCACCTTGTACATGGAGATGCTTGAACAAGCGGTTGAAGCATTGAAGGAAGGTCGAGAGCCATCGCTTGATGACCTACTGCGTGAACAAACTGAAATTGAGATGCGTTTGCCAGCACTATTACCAGATGACTACATCCCAGACATCAATACACGTTTGTCTACCTATAAGCGTATTGCGAGTGTGAGTGACTCCGACGAATTGGCAGAGTTGAAAGTCGAGCTGATTGATCGCTTCGGCCTTCTGCCTGATGCAACCAAGAACTTGTTATCAGTTTCTGAGCTAAAATTAGCCGCAGCGTCTATCAAAGCGAAGAAAATTGAAGCCCACGATAAGGGTGGATTCTTAGAATTCTACCCGGATGCTGACATAAACCCGACCTACCTTGTTAAACTGTTGCAATCTCAACCGCAAAAGTTTTCAATGGAAGGACCAACAAAGTTCAAGTTTACGATACCATTGGTCGACAGACGGAAACGAATTCAATTTGTTAGTGATTTATTGGGCGAATTCAGACAGAACTTGCTGCCTTCAGCATAAGACCCAATCCACTTGCACATATAAATTATCCAGCCGATAGATCGGCTGGAAGACGGAGTAAAAATGAAAAGACTGATCCCACTGCTACTATTGTTCGTCTCACTGCCAAGTTTGGCGCAGAGACAATTTGATATAGAAGTGATCATTTTTAAGCGCGCTGTTGATGCAGAGAAGGTGAACGAATCTTGGCCAAATACACAGCCTAAGATTTCACTTGAGCGTGTTGGTTCATTTCAAGATACCCAATACCGAGCAAAGAAAGGCGTTCAAATGCTTCCTTACTCGGAATATAAGTTAACGCCTCAAAAAGACAAGCTACGTAAACACGCTGGCTTTGAAGTTCTGATGCATACCGCTTGGCGTCAAGGCGACCAAGGTAAGAGCTCTGCACCTGTTTTCCACATTCAAGCAGGTAAAGATTTCTCTAAACAATTTAATGCTGATGGCTCTGAAAAAGGCGCAATCACTGCAGGCAGCGCTGATGGGTTCCAAGAAGAGACCATTGATAAGCCACTCTACGAATTAGACGGCAAGCTGCAAATCTACGTTCAGCACTACCTATACGCTGAAACGACATTAGATTTAAAAGCGCCAAGCGTTCGTGAAGTGACTCTACAAGAGCAACAAATCGAGCTAGATTCACCAGTAAGTGGCGCAGAAAGCAACGTCCAAGTGGGCAACCTAACTGAGATTTCTCCGACGGTTGAAGTCCAAGAGTTCCTTAAGAGCTACCGCATGGACCAAAAACGTCGTATGCGCAGTACAGAAACTCACTACCTTGACCACCCACTTCTTGGAATGGTGATTCAAGTTAGACGTGTAGCGCAGTAAATTACTTGCCGATTCGGCTATAATTATATAAATAATTCAATCCGCCCTCCTAGTGAGGGCGTTTTATTAAGTGCTATCTATCTTTATTCTGTACTGACTTTCTTTGCTCAGTACTTACACGTTACTTGGTACGCTCTATGAGCCCTGAATTTCAGATCAACACACAAAATCTTAGCCTTAAAATCATTGAGGCCTCAGATGCTCAAGAATTTTCTCAGCTGGTTAAGTCCTCCCCTAGCTTGCTGCCATGGGTCGACTGGTGTCATAAAGAGTTTTCTATCGTCGAGGCCGAGAAATTTATTCTGGCAACTCGCCTGAACTGGGTGAAAGCCGATGCGTTTGGCTTTGGCATCTTTGAGCGAAAAAGCGATAAGCTAGTCGGTATGGTTGCCATTAATGAGCTTTACCACACCTTTAATATGGCGAGTTTAGGTTATTGGGTCGGTGATGACTTTCAAAGGAGAGGGATCGCCAAAGAAGCGATGTTCGCCCTATTTGAATTTTGTTTCGCGCAACTCAAGTTAACGCGTTTGGAGATTGTCTGCGATACCGAGAACCTACCCAGCCAAAAGTTGATCGAGAAGTGTGGCGCTGAGCGAGAAACCATTGCCCAGAATCGATTTCTGTTTAACGGTAAGCCGAAAGATGGCGTGGTTTATTCTGTGCTACCTCCAACGTCTTAACAGCAGAAATGAGTTCAACACCTGCGATAATCCATAATCGACACGATCAAAAAAGAGCTCCGAAGAGCTCTTTTTTATTATCAGCGTAATGCTCTGAGAAGGCTTACCTGATTAGTGAAGCTTTAGGTTTGGACGAAGTACACGGTTAATACGACCAACCAGCATCATCAATGATGTTTTGATTAAGCCGTGAAGCGCCATCTGGTGCATGCGGTACAAAGAGATGTAAACCACACGAGCAATACGACCTTCGACCATCATCGAGCCTTTCGTCAGGTTACCCATCAAGCTACCTACCGTAGAGAAACGGCTAAGTGAAACTAGCGAGCCTTTGTCTTTGTAGATGTAGTCTTTCAGGTCACGACCGTTCAACTTAGCAATGATGTTGCTGAATGCACAGCTTGCCATTTGGTGAGCCGCTTGTGCACGTGGCGGAACGAATGAACCGTCTGCTTGTGTACATTGCGCCAAGTCACCGATTGCAAAGATGTTGTCATCCAGTGTTGTTTGCAGCGTGTTCTTCACAACCAACTGGTTGATACGGTTGGTTTCAAGACCACCGATATCTTTCATGAAATCTGGTGCTTTGATACCTGCTGCCCATACCATGATTTGAGCTGGGATCTTGTCACCATCTTTGGTTGTTAGGCCGTCAGAATCCGCCTGAGTCACCATCGTATTCGTACGAACGTTCACACCAAGCTTGGTTAGCTCAGAGTGTGCTGCACTTGAAATACGAGGAGGTAGAGCTGGAAGAATACGCTCACCCGCTTCAACTAGGTTTACGTTCAGCTTGCTTGAATCTAGGTCGCCGAAGCCGTAAGTACGAAGTTCTTTAACGGCGTTGTGTAGCTCTGCAGAAAGCTCTACACCAGTTGCACCAGCACCAACAATCGCGATGTCTACCGTGCCTTGACCGTTCTTAGCGTGAAGCTTTAAGAACTGATTGTTCATTTCTGTACGGAAACGGTGTGCTTGCTCTGGGCTATCAAGGAAAATACAGTTGTCACGAACGCCTGGAGTGTTGAAGTCGTTTGACGTTGAGCCTAGCGCCATCACTAGAATATCGTATTCAAGTTCACGGCTTGGCATCAGCAGTTCACCGTGCTCGTCTGTAAGCTCGCTTAGTGCAATCACTTTACGCTCACGATCGATGTCGTTCAGGCTGCCCATTTGGAAATCGAAGTAATGGTTTTTTGCGTGCGCACGGTAGCTTAATGCATCAACACCTTCATCCAGTGAGCCCGTTGCTACTTCATGAAGTAATGGTTTCCATAGGTGGCTTGCTTTACGGTCTACCAGAGTAATCTGGGCACGTTTCTTACGACCTAAAGTGCGGCCTAGCTTAGTTGCTAGTTCTAAACCACCAGCACCGCCGCCTACTACGATAATTTTTGTCACAATGACAATCCTCTACAAAATGAATAAATGGGGTTCGGCTCGATTACTCCAACCGATAAATTCTATGTATCTACTCGGCCTTGAATGCGAAGGCTGTTACAAATTGGGTTACCGCGAAAAAGAATAACGACAGCTCACCGAGTAGTTAGAGGGGTTACAAACAACAAATAATGGTTTGTTGCTTTGCTCACGTGGATAAAAAAGGTGACTACCTGAGAGGCAGAACACAAATTATGGGCAAGTTTTTTCACTCGCTCTCAATTTTTTTTGATATTTGTCAAAATATTTTGCTTGGGAACATTATATATAGCAAAAAGATGACCGCAACAAAAAAATCCTTACCCTCAATGAGGATTCGCGACTAATTAGTTAACGTTTGCGCAAACTGATCTATAAATGCACAAACCGACCGATAAAACATATACAACTACTTTATCAATACCAATCTCTAAGATTCAGATGTGAAAAAGCAGCACTCATTGAGCACTGCTTTTATAAAACATCTGGATTGATTAAGCGTTTTTGAACGCTTTCATTGCTTGAAGATGTTGAGAGATCTTTTTGAATTTATGACTCTCTTTCTCATCCCAGATTACATCGTAGTAATCTTCTAGCGCGGCAGCTGTTTTGGTATTGTCGTGAATTTCATCTTCACGAGAAAGCACCACTAAACAGCGTCCTTTGTTTTTCATACGGTACTGAGCAACACATTTAGTTGCGATGTCTTCGTACTCTTCTGGACGGTCAATTCGACCTACCATGTTGTTCTCAGGGTGCAGATTAGGGTTGAACACCACCTGCTTAATCCCACATAAGAAACCAATACGCTCAGACCAAAAACCACCTAAACCTACACCACAAATAATGGGATGCGGATCATCGGATTGCTCTATCACCTTATGCACTTCTTTTAGCAGATGCTGCATATCGTGTTTTGGATGCAAAGTACTGTAGTTGATGAAACGAACGTCATCATCAATGAATTGCAACTGCAGTATTTTTTCGTGATTGCCCGGGCTTGTTGAGTCGAAGCCATGTAGATAGATAATCATTGTACCTCCCCCGTTGAATATTGGTACGTTTTGATCAATCTAACACGAAAAACAAGGTTTTAAAGGTAACAGCTGAGAAATTATATTTTTCACTTCCTAAACGTGATCCTAGCTACATAAAGTGTGACTCAGAGCCTCCGCTTCACGCAGATAACTTTCATCGCCCCAAAGCTGATGAGCAAGTAAATACCATAGCATCGCCATCATCTGGCTTCTTGGTAACCATGCTTCTACACCATCAAGCCAAGGCTGAACATCATGGATTCCTCGCAGCTGACAGTACTTCTCAACCGCTTCTGTGACTGGCGCGCCAGCAACCGCAATGGTTAATGTTAAATCGAGCCTAGGGTCTGCGAGCGCAGCGTATTCCCAATCAATAATCTTAATGCAGTCACTGTTTCTCACTAGGTTATAACCACCTAAGTCAAAATGGCACAAAGACAGGTCAACATTGGTAATACTCGGAGCCACGCGCCACTCTTGATAAATCTTAGTGCAGGCTTCGGTCTTATGAATCGCATCAAGCTGCAGCCAGTAATGGTCGACTCGCGCCGTGAAACTGAATGGTTGCAGTGGTAATCGCGCAGTATTAACCAGATGAACAGAGATCAGAGTCTTCAACAGGTCATCGAGTTCTAGATCTTCGTAAAGTGTCTCACCCGCAATCCACTCAACCAGTAACCCCTGCTCATTCACTACCATTGGGCTTGGCCCGATACCGAGTCGCTCAATGGCAGACAGCACTTGGTACTCTTCATGGCGAGAAATGAAGAACGCTTTGGTGATAGGTGTGGTTGGCCGCCAAACATACGCGGTACCATCGGCATCGACCAACTTCCAACATCGATTGGTCAAACCGCCTGTTAATGTCTGTGCTCTAACTGGAGGCTCAGAAAAGTAACCGTCAAGCGAACTCAAACTGGTATCAAGAAGCTTAGCCTCAGACCAAGAAAAAATTGCCATATTTACTCCCTATAAACGTCTTAACTGCCCTATAAACGTCTTCATACCCTACAAAAAAGACACTGACCAAAAGCCAGTGTCTCTTCATAAACAGCACATCATGCACTGCATTGGCGTGTGACCAAGCTATACGCTGTCAAGATTAAGCGCCGCCAATACTAGACATTGTCAAATCCGGCTGCGCATAGTTGGCAAGTAAGCGAAATTAAAGGCCTAGTAGGCTCTTAGATTGTTGCTTACGGATTTCAGTCTCGTCAGCCCACTCAATCAAGCCAGACTCAAGATCCATTAGACGCATCGTCATTTTGTAGTACACGTCTTCATCGCTACCCGCTTTCTTAACGATGCTTGATAGGTTGCCGTACAGCATGTACTGAGCACCAACCATTTTACCGAATTGAATCGCTGAACTTTGGTTTACAAGCTCATCGTTGTTTTGGAAGTTCAATTGGTCACGAACAGACTCTACACGGTCCATATCAACGAAACGGAACTTACCAGAGTTCAGCATCTTAGTACTGATAGTGTCAGTGATTGACTCAGTATCGATGTGCTCACTTGTTTTGTTCTTGATTCGCTCTACAAACACGATTGGACGCTGTTCACGAGTAATGTAAGACACAGAACCAGACGCCATCATGCTATCGACCATTTCACCCGCAATCGTTTGAAGGTCAGTTGAACCGAAATCGATTGTCGTGGTTTCTACTGCTTGTGCATCACCGTAGCTTACCTTGTTTGAACAACCGCCTAAAATAACCGCTAAACCTAGTAGCGCAATGACACTCTTTTTCATTTTGTTTCCTCAACTTATCACTGAGCGGGGTTACCCACACTCTTAAATTCTTGTATTTACGAATCATGAGACCCGTTTAATCTAACTTACTGCTCTCGGAACTGGACTCTGAACTGAGTCGCTTTCGGGTTTACCGACACTTCCGACAACGAAATACTTTCAAAACCACGAACAATCGCTTGCTTCCAAGGACCTTGTTTAAGGTTGACCTCAAGCCCGGCATCGTCGTACCAGTAAAAACGATAAAGAATATGTTGATCGCCTTTATAGTTACTGTTTAAACGAACGATTCCTCGCGTATGACCGTCGACCAGATCGGTGCGAATATCTTCAACCTGTAAACGGCTGCCCAATACCTTGTCACCAAAGAAAACGTTCTGAGTCAGACTATCGACCCTTACGCCAGCTGTATTATCAGCACAACCAGCCAGAGCCATAACCGCTGCTAAGCTCACTAACCACTTTTTCATTACAGCCTCCCTAGCTGTTTATGCCACATTGTTGCGTTGTTTCCTTGTCGAGAAATCCACACCAAGGTGGTCTGCCCTTCTCGAATATCAAAGTCGTACGTTTTAGCGCCCGCTTCCAACGTATATTGACCGCTATTTGCTACAAACGTGCTGCTTTTAATCTCTGCAGGTAATGATTGCCAACTGCGAGTGTCTGGTTGCTCTGTCAGTGTGTTCCACACGTTGAACAGAATATTACCGACGTCATCGCCTTTGGTTGCTTCTTTACGAATGCGATCTTTCGCGACGACACGTAGCGCTTGGCGAATAACAATGCTCGTCATACGTTCCGATAAATCGTTCTGCGCCATCGCGTTTACGTCAGTGATCAAGTGCTCTTGTAACGGTTGACCGCTGATTCGCAAGGCAGAAAAACGCTCTCCGTTTTGGCTTGGGTAATATGGCAGCGCAAGAGAGTATATTGCCCCCTGATCGCGACTGTCATAAACAGGTAAATCCAGTCGCCAACTGTCCATAGCTTGTACAGCGCTCTGCTCTTGAAGAACAATCACTCGCCCTTCACCTGCACTAAGTTTAGAAGATTGCTTATAGCGTTTTTCTAATGTCGCTAAATCTTGTCGCATCCCTAAACGAGCGGCTGTTGCCATGGTTCTATCGATAATTTCTTGGTTATCTGGCATCACAGCCAAAGCACGACGATAGTCAACGTAGGCGCTGTTTAAATCATTTGAAGCTTCATAAAGCAGACCAGACAAGAACATCAGATATGCATTCTGTACTGACTGCAGTTTTTTACCCGCATCAGGGTAGTTGGCAAGGATGCTACCCACATTGGCAGACAAGCCTTGCTTCTTCGCATCGCTGGCTGCTTTGTCTAACTCAGCCTCGCGTTGCTTCTTCGCTTGTTCTTGAACTTGGTTGGCGCGACGCATTTCGATCACCGCACCTTCTAAATCGTTTTTCTTGAGGTAATTTAAACCGAGATACAGATGAAGAAAGCCCAACTCGTAATCGGCTGGCACATACTCGGTAATATTGTCATTCACAGCCAACGCACCCACACTGGTTGCACTGTCTGAGATTGAGATCACGGCTTTGCGTTGCTGCTCAGTAACCGCCTGATCAGCCACTTCAAACGAAGCCTTACTCTCAGGGTATTTTTGATCCAGCAGATTAATTCTGCCTCTTTCAAAGTTATCAAGGATGTCGCCTGCCGCGTAATCTGGTAGCTCTTGCTGAGCCTCTGAATAATCTCCAGATTTAACGGCTTGGTAGATCGCTTTGTTTTGTGCGCTGTAATGACTGAACAGGCTTCCTGCAGACATACTCGCACAACCTACGGTCAACGCCGATAACAGGGCAATGGAAGCGAATCTAAACTGTTGCTTCACTTATCGTCTCCGTGCATGTTTAAAATGCCTACTTTATTAGGGTCTGCTGACCTTTAATGGTCTCATTATCAAAACGAAACGCGTTGTAAAAAGGATCTCAAGCCAGTTGAAACCCTACTGATTTAGCCTCTGCCTAGGCGATGCCGATGTTCAGACAACAGATAGAACTTAAAGTTGGCATACAAACTACAAATTTTCCAACTAACTACTTGTGTTAACCCACTAATGAGCGCGTTTAAACTAGCTCATTAGCTTCCATTAACTCGTTAGCTTTTCATTAGCTCATTAACTTTTTATTAGCTCATTAATAGGGGGCCAAGTGGACGGCCGCCAACCAAGTGCATGTGAATATGATAAACCTCTTGGCCACCGTGAGAGTTACAGTTCACGATAAGACGATAGCCATCTTCTGCAATGCCCTCTTCTTTTGCTAACTTGCGAGCAACAGTAAACATGCGCCCCATCATCGCTTCATCTTGGACTTCAACATCGTTAGTTGTCGGAATCAGCTTGTTTGGGATGATTAGGATATGGCTTGGCGCGCGAGGGTTAATATCGCGAAATGCGGTTACTAAATCGTCTTGGTATAGTAGATCTGCTGGGATTTCTTTGTTGATGATCTTAGTAAAAATGGTTTCTTCAGCCATGTTTCTCTCCGATAAAACATTTATTTTTTAATGCTTTGAGTATGCGCTATGCCGCATCAAACCACAATAAATCTGCTTTAAAGCATAATAAAAAACACCGTTCAAATCAAAGAAAACGAGCCTTAGCTCTCAAGAATGGCATGTTGGTTATAACTGAGCGCTATTTTTGACGTGTGCGTCATAAAATGCGTAAGCCGAGCTCAATAGAATGCTGATAATTTTGTTAGTTTTACTTTGACCTGACATTAGGTCTGCATTTTTATTTAGGGAGAAAGCCATGAAGGGATCTGTGATCAAGCGTATGTACGCTGGTTTCGCACTGATCATCATCATGTTCGCAGTCACGATAACCATCATGATGAACAGCATGAATCAGATACACAGCAATTTTGAGAGTGTCTCAGAAACCTCATTACCACTTGTCGCGCTTTCAAATCAAACGAGTGTTCAATTGCTTTCTGCTGATAAGTCATTCAAAGATTTCTTAACCACACAAAACGCTGAACGCATGTCTGCAATGCGTACAGAATTTGCTGCATCACAAAACTCGTTTTCAGAAGTTCTCGGTAGTTTAGAAGCGGCAAGCCAAAACAATGCTTCACTTGTTGAACGTATCGCGCAATTAAGAGCAATGGAAGAACGCTACTTCGCCGAAGCTGACGAAGCGATGAACAACTACGTCGCGATGTTCGAAGCACAAGAACAAGTACAAAAAGCGTCTCGTGACTTCCAACGCTTACATTCAGAATTAACCGTTGGTATGAAAGAGTACGTTGCCGACCAAAAAAGCATCTCTGTAAAAGTGATGGCAAAGAGCTACTTCATCAAACTGCAAGACGCAGAAGTTATTACCTCTGATGCACTTGCTAGCTCTGATGTTGCCTTCGTTCAAAAAGCCCTTAACCAAAACAAAAAGGCCGTTACTCATCTTAACTACGCTTATCGAGGTCTATCAACACAACTACCAGCACTTAAAAATGTCTTCGATGAGTCGGTTCAGAAGTTCACCAAAGACGTTGGTCAGAAAGGTGGCGTACTAGACAAACACAACAACTACCTACAAGCCAAACAAGCGTTGTACGTGAACATCGCTAACCTAGCTCTAGAAGTTGACCAAGCGATGGCTGTTTTGGACTCATTCAACGTGACCGCTGAAGAGCAACTTAACTCATCACTCGCTGACGCAAGCAGCATCTACGACAAAGGCCTATTCAACGCGATTGCCATTGGCATTGTTGTGACTGTGTTCGCTGCTGCGATTGGTTACCACATTGCACACAGCGTACGAGAGCCATTAACTCGCATCCTCGGTACATTAGAAGGTCTAACTGAAGGTGATATGACTCAGCGTATCGATATTCGCTACGACAACGAATTCAGCCGCGTGAGCCGTCACATCAACACCTTGGCTGACAACCTGCACAATATCCTTGTGAAGTTGAATGATGCTTCAGATGACTTAACTAAGACTGCAAGCGTCAACCAGAAGACGTCATCTGAAACGCAGGCTCAATTGAACAGCCAACGTGAGCAAACCGCGACTGTTGCGACCGCAATGACAGAGATGTCTCATTCTGTACAAGAAGTGGCGAACAGCGCGCAAAGCTCACTCACCATGGTTCAACAAGTAGAATCGGCTTCTGAGTCTGGTCGTCAGATAATGAACACCAACATCAGTACCATTAACCAGCTCGAGGTTCGCCTTACTGAATCTGTTGGTGCTGTAGGTGAGTTGCAACAGATGAGTAGCCAGATTGGCTCAATCCTCGACGTTATCCGTGGTATTGCTGAACAGACCAACCTACTTGCACTCAACGCGGCAATCGAAGCAGCGCGTGCCGGTGAGCAAGGTCGTGGTTTTGCAGTGGTTGCCGATGAAGTACGCGTGCTAGCACAGAAGACCACTCAATCAACGTCTGAAATCGAGACCATGATCAGCAACCTGCAATCAAGCTCGAAAACAGCAAGCAACGTGATTGAAAGTTGTATGAGCGATATGGACATGTCGGTTCAACAAGCTTCAAGTGCCAACAGTGCGATGGAAGAGATCCAAGCCTTGATTCTAGAGATCAGCCACATGAGTACACACATCTCTCAAGCAGCCGCTGAGCAGAGTGAAACTTCTGGTGATATTGCGCGGAATATAGAAGACATCAACCATATCGCAGATAAGAGTTACCAAGCGATGTCTTCAATTGCTGAGGCAAGCCAAAACCTAACAATTCTCGCAAACCAGCAAGGTGATTTGGTTCATCAGTTCAAGCTATAGGTAGCTGAGAAATTGATAGATATTTAGTGAGAATATTGGGACTTCTTACCCAATAGTGATAACTATTTGAACAAGGGCAACTTTTATCAAGGGTTGCCCTTGTTTTTTATGATCTTTGTCATTATATGATTATTAAGGCTTGCTGCTTCCCGTTTTTTCTTTCACCTTTATGAGCGAGCCGCTATTAAGGAATTTATATGGCTGTTCATGTTGGCATTATCGATCAAGATCCCATTCGCTTGATCACCCCACTACTCGATAACCGAACGATCAGCACTCACATCGTGTTCATCGGTGACAAGAATCAAGTCAGTATTTACCAACGCTTAGACAGCGTTTTGCAGAAGCGCGACATTACGAGTGAATTTTTCGAGATTCCAACCCTCGTAAATACATCCGCGATTAAAGAGTCTATCCAAAACCTTGCCGAAGACCTCAAAGCTCGTGGTGAAGAAGTGAAACTCAACGCAAGTTGTGGCCTTCGTCACCGCCTACTTTCTGTATACGAAGTATTTCGTACTTACCACTGGCCAATCTTTGTTGTTGAACCAAACAGTGACAAGCTGTGCTGGCTTTACCCGAATGGTAAAGAAGACGCACAAGTTCAAGATCGCATCACTATCGACGACTACCTGACTGTGTTCGGCGCTCGTGGTGAATTCAGCGATGTACAGCTGTCTCCGCAACTTGATCAAAAGCTTTATGAGCTGGGTGAACGCTGGGCAAGTAATGCACTAGAACTCGGCCCTGGCCTCGCTACATTGAACTATCTTGCAACGACCTGCCGCAAAGAACAGAGACTTGATGTAGGGTTGTCAGAGAAACAACAAGGTTATCGCGAGCTAAACATGCTGTTGAGCGATTTGGTTGAAGCTAAGATCGCCACTTATGACAATGGTATTTTGACGTTTGCCAATGAAGACGCACGACGCTTCTCAAACGGCGAATGGCTTGAAACATTGGTTCATAGCACAGTTAAGCAGATCCAAGATGACATGCCGACCATTCAAGACCGTTCTTTGAATGTTCAGGTATACCGTCAACTGGGTGAACGTGAGGTTCGTAACGAGCTTGATGTTGCCTCTGTGGTGAACAATAAGCTGCACATCATCGAATGTAAGACCAAAGGCATGCGTGATGATGGTGATGACACCTTGTACAAACTGGAATCGCTTAGAGACCTGCTAGGTGGCCTACAAGCACGTGCAATGTTAGTGAGCTTCCGCCCTCTTCGCCATAACGACATCACACGAGCTGAAGATCTTGGCCTTGCATTGATTGGCCCTGACGAATTGAAAGATCTTAAAACACACCTAACGGCATGGTTTACAGCTGCGGGTGGCAGTGAAGATCTAGAGTACTAAAAACCAATAAGCTCATGAGAGCTCAATGCTCTTAAGCAGATTGTTAAAAAGGCGAATGACGATTAAGTCACTCGCCTTTTTTGTTGTCTGTTTTCTCTATTGATTACTTTCAGACGGCACAAAAAAATGGCCGCATCATACGATGCGGCCATTTTCAAAATTTAATGTCACTTGAAGACTTAATGCTCTCTAAAACTCAGAGCACTTTAAGACTTAAAGCATTTTACGAGCGGCTTCTACAACCACTTTGATTGAACGTGCTTCTGTTACTTTTAGAGTGTCGTGATCAGGCGTCTCTTTTTGAGTACGGTTGATGATTACACCAGCAACACAACCTGCTTTCAGACCAGAACTTGCACACATAGTTAGCAGTGTTGCAGATTCCATCTCGAAGTTTAGAACGCCCATGTCTTGCCATTCTTGCATAGAGCCTTGGAAGCGCTTAACAACGCGACCAGAGAACGTGTCGTAACGCTCTTGACCTGGGTAGAACGTATCGCTTGATGCCGTTACGCCCATGTGAACTGTTGCACCTGATTCATCAACTGCCGCTTTCATTGCTGTTGCAACTTCAAAGTCAGCCACTGCTGGGAACTCCATAGGAGCAAAGTGTAGGCTAGCGCCGTCTAGACGAACAGAACCTGTAGAAACAATCATGTCACCCACGTTTACGTGAGGTTGGATAGCACCAGTCGTACCAACACGTAGGAAAGTGCGAACACCAAGTTGAGCAAGCTCTTCAACTGCGATAGAAGTCGATGGACCACCAATACCTGTTGAACATACAACAACTGGTTTGCCGTCTAGCTCTGCGCGGTAAAGCGTGTATTCACGGTGACTAGCAAGGAATACTGGGTTCTCCATCTCTTCTGCAATTTTTTGCACACGAGCAGGATCACCAGGGATGATCGCAAGAGTAGCACCGTTAAGATCTGCTTCAGTAACACCTAAGTGGAAAACAGCTTGAGACATAGTTCGCTCCTTTTGGCTTATTGGGCTTTTTACCCTTATTTAAGCTCATAGTAAATTCGTGGGGTACGAACACACTCTAACCAAGCTCATTACAAAATGAAGTGACACATGTCACATGAATGATCGCAACAATAATTCAAGTTTCACAAAAAACCGATTGGCATCACAAAAATAAGCAATCCGCACGCCTATGTTGCATACTAATGAGACAAAAAGCGCCTTTAACGTATTACCGCTAAAGGCGCTTTTATATTAAGAATGCTCTATGTCGGTGAGCTCGATTTAGTCCGCTTTAGATTTAAATCGAAGCAGACGCAATGCGTTCAATGTCACCAATGCAGTTGCACCACTATCCGCTAAAACTGCCACCCACAAACCGGTAATACCTAACAAGCTTGTCACCAAGAATACGACCTTCAAACCAAGCGCAAGGGCTACGTTTTGACGGATGTTGTTCATGGTCGCTTGCGACAGTTCAATCATCGCTGGCAGCTCAGTTAAACGGTTATGAGTCAGTGCTGAATCCGCCGTTTCCAAAGCGACATCCGTACCACCACCCATTGCGATGCCGACATTCGCCGTTTTCATTGCTGGTGCATCATTAATGCCATCACCGACCATCGCCACGTGCGACTGTTGAGATAACTCCTCAACGTAAGATACCTTGTCGCTTGGCAATAGGCTTGCCTTGTACTGCATACCAATCTTGCTACTGATCGCTGCTGCACTGCGCGGATTATCGCCGGTCAACATGATAGATTGAATACCTAATTCATTAAGTCGTTCAATCGCAAGCTTAGCGTCACTGCGTAACGTATCTTGCCAAGCAATCAGACCAATCACCGTCGTAGCTTGCTCTGTTGATTCTTCTTGATCTTTAACCTCAAGAGCAACCACAACCGTCTTGCCCTCACCTTCTAATGCTTCTACCTGAGAAACCACATCGGCACCAAGTTCGAACGTGACTTTAGACGGTGACAGAACCTGATACTTAACACCATCAACATCCCCTTCAACACCACTACCAATCAACGCTTTCTTGTTGTGTGATTCAGGAATCTCAATATTCAGGTCTTTTACTTTAGCGACAAGTGACTGCGCCAACGGGTGAGTAGAGCCAACTTCAATCGCCCCAACCACACGCAGCATCGCGTCTTGTTGCCACCCCGATAGAGGTTGAATATCCGTAACCTGAGGCTTACCTTCGGTCAGTGTGCCTGTCTTATCGAAGGCGATGGTTTGGATTTTACCAAGCTGCTCTAGCGCTGCGCCGCCTTTAATGAGCGCGCCACGTTTCGCTGCTGCTGCTAAGCCAGAGGTAATTGCTGCAGGAGTCGAGATAACCAAGGCACACGGACAAGCAATCAACAATAGCGCTAGGCCACGGTAAACCCATGTTTCCCATGGCTGCGCAAACAACAATGGTGGTGTGATGATGACCAACAGAGCCACTACCATCATTAACGGTGTGTACCAACGGCTGAACTTATCGAGGAATCGCTCTAGTGGTGCTTTACGAGACTCTGCTTCTTCAATCAGATGAAGAATGCGATCGATCGCGTTCTCACCCTGTTTTGAAGTGATGGTGATACGAACCACTTTATCGACCACCACAGCGCCAGCCATGATGCTATTGCCTTCGATGTGTTCAACAGGAACAGATTCACCGGTTAACGCACTTTCATCAAAGCTTGCCGCGTCTGTAATCAATTGGCCGTCAGCAGGTAGACGAGAGCCCGCGGCCACTTCAATCACATCACCTGGAACCAGTTCACTGACTGCTACTTCTACACGCTCGCCGTTGATGATCTTAGTCGCGTTTTCTGGTACCAATGCCATTAGCGCTTGAACGCCACTTCTTGCTCTTGATGAAGCAAACGCTTCTAAGCGCTCACCAATCAAGAACAACAATAGAACCATCGCTGCTTCCGCAGTTTCGCCAAGGTACAAAGCACCCAGCGCGGCAACACTCATTAAGGTTTCAATAGCAAACGGTGTACCTGAACGCGCCAGCTGAATCGCTTTCTTCGCCACCGGATATAAACCAAGCAGACAAGTTACCGTAAACAAGCCTTCACTTAATTGAGGTGAGGTACTTTTCAGAAGCGCCGCAAACAGCATTGCCGCTGCAATCGCGATAATCTGTAAATTAGGTTGGATATAAGCTTGCCAAAAAGTCTCAGGTTGTTGTTTTTCTTTCTTTGAACCGACTTCCGTAAGAGGGAAACCCGTTTTGATAGAGACCTGTTCAATGGTGTCAGCAAGGCTTTCATTATCGAATTTCACAACCAGCTTTTCGGTAGCAAAGAGAACCTTCGCTTGAATAACACCGTCAATATTGCTGATCGCGTTTTCTATTTTTCTTGCACAAGCTGGGCAGTCCATTCCGGCAACCAGCCAACTTTTCGAAAATTTGGCATCGAGAGATAAAGTTGAGGACTGACTGTCTTCTTCTCCACTATCCGACGAACTACAACAATCATCTCCAGACGATGACGAAGCAACAGAAGAGCTACAACAACCAGATGAAGTACCTGCTGCTGTGATGCTTGAAATTTTAGGGCTAGAGCAACTTGCTCCTGCCGCTTGAGGTTGAACGTCCACTTTTGCTGAGCGGCACGCTGCATGTTTTGCGCACATAATGTATCTCCTTAATACTCAAAAGCCTTGAGGTTGTTGCTAACTTACGAGCAACAGAACCTTAAGTTCATCAAAAGTATAAACCTTGGAGGCTACTCCAAGGTCAAGAAGAAGTTTTCAAGAAAACAAAAATATTATGCCAGCGCCGATGGCTTACTGAGATTTAAGCTCCGCACACTCTTCACGGTTAGCGGATACATCATCAATAAGAACCGCATCGTGTGAACAGAATGGCTGAGTGTTCAAGCTGACAATCGACACATCATCTTCCACTGGATCAACTTGAGATCCTTGCATCAGTTCAGCGATATGATGTCGAAGCACCAAGATACCTAAAATTCCGAACAAAACATTACCCAAAGCTTGACCATAGAGAACACCCAAAGCGCCATACCATTGCGAACCTAGATATACGAACGGCAGAGTACCTAACGTCGCTTTACCCAAATTCAATGCTGTCGAGTAAAGCGGTTTACCTAGGTTGTTGAAAGACGTGTTGGCAACAAATAGTGCACCGTTAAAGGTGAAGGTTAACGCCACATAGGTACAGAAAGCCGCCACAATGATTGCTGCATCACCTTGTAAGCTAAAGCCTTGAATGACATAACCTTGAACGAAGTACAACAGAATACAAACAGCGATGGTGTATGCCGTAGTAACCAGCAATGAGTTATTGAGTGTTTCTTTTACTCGGTCCATGCGTTCAGCACCAAAGTTCTGACCAATGATTGGCCCCACAGCGCCAGACAAGGCAAAGATAACCGCAAAACAAACTGGCGTCAGACGACCTATCACGGCAAAGCCCGCGACAAAATCCTCACCATATTGTGCGATACCCGTTGTTACAATCGCATTACCGATAGGCGTTGCGGTATTGGTGATAATCGCAGGCAGCGCAATCGCCAATATTGGTCGAATATTAATGCGCCATTGCACAAAAGAAGGCGGAGCTACCAGCTGATGGCTGCGAATAAGAGGATAAAGCGAAAAGAATAGCACCGAGAAACGAGCGACAACCGAAGCGATAGCCGCCCCTTCGATGTTCCAACCAAAACCAAAAATAAACAGAGGATCGAGAATCGCGTTAACAATGCCGCCAGACAAAGTTGCCCACATCGAACGCTTAGCATCACCTGCCGCTCTTAAGCCCGCACCCGCTGCCATCGCTAACGCCAAAAATGGACCACTAGGTAGCAAAATCTGTAGGTAAGCTTGAGCGCGTTCGGCTGCAATGCCTTTGGCGCCTATCGCGGCTAGCAGCTCTGGAATATAAGCGAACATGATTGCAGTTATGGTTGAACTGATAACAAACGCAGTCAGCATGATACTGGTGCTTAGGTTTCGAGCGTGCTCTTGATTCTTAGAGCCGATGGCTTTGGACACTAATGCGCCCATGGCAATGGAAGTACCGATAGAAACGGAGGTAGAAAAGAAAGTCAGCGTACCTGCAAAGCCTACCGCAGCAGCCAATTCAACCTGTCCGAGCATACTGATAAACAGCATGTCGAGCAGATCGACCACAAATAACGCCATCAAACCGACAGAGCCAGCCCCCGACATCACCAATATGTGGCGCATCGTTGAACCTTCAACAAACTTTGCCGTTTGATTTGACATGAAACCTCCAAAAGTTGGAATACCCAAGAGCTAAAGCCTAATCAGCTGTTCAACTGGCTAGGGATCCAAAAAGAAAGGATCGACCAAGAAAAGCGCTATACAGAAAAAAGGCGCTAGTGCGCCTTTTTTCAATTGAGAGTATTGAGAAAAATAATCGTTCTTAACACGCTACTATACCTGATGTTTGAAGCATTCTTCCAAGTTCTTGCCAATTGCTCTCAAAACATCAGTTCTGGTGATAATACCCACCAGTTTTCGATTATCGATCACAGGGTATGCTTTAGGTTTTCCAACCTGCATCATGTCCGCCAATTCAATAATGGATAAGTCAGGTGACACCGACAGCACTTCTTGGTACATACAGTCACCCACAAGGTGTGTGTCTTGGCAGAAGTAACTGACCTTCACAAGTTTCTCGAGTAAATCCTGCTCTGAAAGGAAGCCAATCACTTGTTCGTTATCATCGATTACGGGCCCACCCATATGGTGGCTACGCATCACTTTGTCTAACGCTAGACTTAACGGCATATCAGGAGTAAATGTCACAACCTGCTGCGTCATGTAATCTTTCACTTTAATAGAATGCATTGCGTTCTCCCTAAATACTTTGCGTCATATATTTTCTATCTTGTTAAGTTAATTGTTGTCTAAAATCTTGATTTTACTAAATGGATTTCAACAATTTTATTGATAGGCAAAACCTAACAAGACAAAAAAGTGAGACAAACAAAGGGTTGAGCACGTTTTCGAACGCCAGAAAAAAGAAAAAAAAGAGCCCTTACAAAGCCTTACTTTCCCTTGCTTAACCTTACTTAGCCGAGCTAGCCTGCGTAAATAAACCCTGTAATCTTCACCTCACTAATAATTAGAAATCCCGTTTTAGGAAGTTTATGCAACACGACAACAACATGTACGCGTATATTTACGCAGGTAACGACGGCACAGAAAACACACTCATCGCCACTATCGATAATCAAGAAAAACCGCTGATATCAAGCTGCGTTGATGAGATAAAACGCATGTCATGCTTAGCCATTGATTTAGCAGCAAAACACGACCTAAAAGTGAAGCTGGTGAAATATCAAAGAGAACAAGAGATCGACTTCGGCCTATTCGTTAAATAGTGAATCCGACACTGATTTGGTTAATCTCTAACTGGCAGCCATAGTAGCATTAGCAAGCGCAATAGCCGTGAATGGCTGCCGAATTCGACCTGACAAGCCTAACGGGTAAAGGCTATAATGATCATACGGCGCCATTGCCGATTTTCATTGTCCCAATACGGTTTACTATGTCTTCTCAAACCTCACCTAAAACGTATCTAACGAATTCCTTATCTAAGTTAAAAAGCTACTTTAGTGAGTTATTGGATTTCCAATCACGCATTTGGGTGGTTCATATCTTTGAAGACTCTATTACCGATCAGTCGTTTGTGATTAATGAAGATGGCTTTAAAGAACCGCTAGAGTGGATGAAAAAACGTGATTACCAAGCGAGAATGCTTGATCGTGTTGATAAGATGAAAATCTCACAGGTGATTGAGATTCAGTTCGAAGACAAAATGCATCGCTTGATGCGAGTGAAGTAGCTTTATTGTTTGGGCGTTCACGAAAAGCCCTTGCTAGAAATCAAGTATAAAAAGGCCAGCGCTCGCTGACCTTCTCTCATTGATTACAAACCACCATCTAACGCGCACAATACTCATGCCACAGGCGCACCGCTTTCTGGTATGCCTCAGTTTTATCGTGCGTTTCTGCAAAGAGAATGGCTGTCATGCTGTCGACAACGGTATTCGCCATTAGCGCCATATCTTCAGCCGATGTGCCAAGTACACATTGACTAGGAAGTGGCAGCTCTAGGTTCATCATCTCTTCCCAGTAGAACGATTCGACTTTGTCAGGAGAGCTCATCCATACCGTTTGGCTAACTTTAGGATTATATTCCGACTCACCGTTCATCCCTTTGAATGAAATCACCGAGTGGGATTTATTTCCGATAACATGCTCAACTTCCGCATGAAGTTGTGGAAAGCCAGGATGGAAACTGCCACGCAGACCTAAACGGCCACCACCAGGATTCAATGCTCGAACTACCGTGTTAATTGGTGTTCTCAAACCGTAGCGGTGTTTCCAACCAATCATGGTTTGTGCTTCGGGCGCAAAGTTAGCTAGCGGTAAATAAGCAATGCCGTCTTGTTCAAGAATCGACTTAGCATGTTCAGGGCTCTCAGCACTTTGCACACCGACATCTTGCAAATGGCTTTCAACGTGCGTCCTACCGCTCGGCTTATCCATATAGCCATGCATTAACACTTTATAGCCATTGTCAGCTAAGATTTTTGCCGCCAACAAGTTCCAAGGCTTGCCACTGGCGTTATCGTTACGCTTACCTGCATAACACGGCCAATCAATATCAGCGCCTAAATCTGGCACTCGAGATTGAAACGCTTTTACAAAGCCAGCGATCTCTTCATTGGTTTCATTCTGCACACGAATCAACATCAGTAGCATAGCCATTTGGTCGTCACCGACTTCTCCGCTTAAATACTCATCCATGATGCGGTAGGCTTGTTCGAACGATAAAGGCTTACGCCCTCTTTCTCCTCGTCCAACTGTACGAATACACTCTAAAATACTACTCATTGATTGTTTATTCTCTTCCGTTGATATCAATAAAATTCGAATACACTTTCGATTCTATGATACCCACCGTGCATTGCAAAGCGATTCAGTTGCTCTCGACCGAATTACCAATACGCGGATTGGTGTTCTAAAAGTAAACTTACTGGTGTAAAATTAGCGTATGTAATGCTAACCGCGACATATTGAGTAGTATCCCGATGACTGTAAAAAAAACGCTGAGCCAAAGAAAACGTGAATCGATCGTTGCCGCTGCTATCGCAGAGTTTACTGAGCATGGCTACAAGGCCACCAGCATGGATAAAATATCGAGTCGCGCAGAAGTATCAAAGCGCACCGTATACAATCACTTTGCCAGCAAAGAACTGCTTTTAGATGAGATTCTAGACAGCATTTGGAGCAAAACTCTGGCCGCAACGCATTTCCCTTATCAAGCAGAACTGCCACTTGAAGAACAGCTTTCGTCGATAGCCAATCAAGAACTTGAGTTACTTGAGTCTGAAGGCTTCATCGACCTGTCACGCGTGTTGTTCTCAGAGTATTTCCATAACGCCGAACTGGCGCATCAAGCGATGGAAAAATATTCCCAAGCAGAAAGTGGACTTACAACCTGGATTAAAGCCGCGTTGGCAGACGGTCGTTTAGTAGAACTAGACCCACAATTCGCCTCCACGCAGTTCATTGGTCTGCTTAAGTCTTTTGCGTTTTGGCCGCAAATCATTGGTCATGTGCCGTCACCGGATGCTGCGCACAAACAAGTGATCATTACTTCAAGTGTCGAGATGTTCCTTAAACAATATCAGGCGTGATTTTGGTGGTTGATGAGAATTCAACCACAATAAAACCATCACTAGTATCTGCTGTTATTTTCCCTATACTGCAACCCACTTTCGTCATTACGACTCAGTAAAACTTCAACTTTAGGTAACCCTATGATTACTTTCACCACCAACTTTGGCGATATCGAGATTGAACTGAACCTTGAAAAAGCGCCAGTAACGTCGAAAAACTTCCTTAAATACTGCCAAGACGGTTTCTACGAAGGCACGACATTTCACCGTGTTATTGAAGGTTTCATGATTCAAGGTGGTGGTCACACTATCGACATGACAGAAAAACCAACTCGTGCCCCAATCGTCAACGAAGCAAACCGTGGCTTGAAGAATGTGATTGGTTCTGTGGCAATGGCTCGGACTGATGCACCACATTCTGCAACGGCGCAGTTCTTCATCAACCTTGATGACAACGATTTCCTAGATCACACCTCAACAACCAATGCTGGCTGGGGTTACGCGGTATTCGGTAAGGTTTCAGCAGGTATGGATGTGGTAAACAAAATTGCGAAAGCACCAACAACCATTCGCTGGGGACACGAAGATGTGCCTTGCGAAGATATTGTGATTACAAAAGTCACTATTCGCGACTAATTCATTCACGTCCTTTCCCGCCCCTAGTGCATTCGAATTGATGGCATAAAGAAAAGAAGGCTGTGCGATAGGACTATGGTGGTAAGGGTTCGACTTTACCACCTGTATTCAAAGCTCGTTGTTAGAATAGTTACCAGCGAGAACGATAAGTACGGTGACACCCTTTGCACGTCTTATTCGCAGAATTTAACCCTTGCTCTGCACTCGACAAGTCTTGTTCAACACTCGCCTGATAAAGCTCAGAAAAGCACTTGAAGAACAACTCGTTCCTATCCCCGTTCGTTTAAACAAAGAGTTGATGAACGAGTTAGATGCTGAAGAGCAACAACAAATGCTCAAGCTACTTCAGAAAGTAGTCGCGGCAATCTGATCTTACCGCGTTCACTGCTTAGCAAGCTTAGTGCTTAGAAATTATTACACTCTGAACGTGTATTGAAAAACAACCCACACTCGGCCTTGCGCCGAGTGTTTTATTTTCGTCTCGACCATTTGATATAGCAAAATAGTGAAGCAATGATCACCGCCCCACCGAGCAGCTTCTGCATCTCTACACTTTCGCCAAGCACACTCACACTTAACAGCAGCGTCCACACAGGCTCAAGAATCATGATCAATGCCGCCACTTCCATGTTCACGGAGTGCTGACCGACCGTTTGTAGCAAGTAACGAATAGACGTTGCGATCACCGCAGAGACAATAAACCAGAAGACTAAGGTTTTGGTGATTTCGAACTCCGGCTGAGCTGTCATAGAAGCAAAGGCTAAACCACTCACACCCACCACAAACAGTTGCACACAGATTGATGCGATAGGCTTGATATTGGTAATCACACGCTTGTTCATCACAAAGTGAACAGACAACAACATCGATGCTAGTAAGAAATAAATCTGACTCTGCTCAACATGCCAGCCGTTACCCAAAGTCAGCAACAGCATGCCAATAATCGCGATCGGGAAAGACATCCAAAACGCGCGATTAGGCTTAACTCGAAACAAAATCCAAGACACAAACGGTGCAATGATCATGGCTAAGCTCATGATGAATGCACCTTCCGACAAGCTTTCAGTCACCGAAACTGCAAACACCCATACCTGCAATGAGGCAGACAACAACAAACCCACGCCGCAAAGAGACAGAATCTGCTTAAACGAAAGCTTACGAATATGGTGAATACAAAATGGCAGAAGAATAAGACTCGCGACGAGGAATCGCACACCAATGAACACTGGCCCAGGCATTTCTAATACCACCAGCTTAGATGCAATCCATCCCACCCCAGCTAGCAGGGTGGCAAATAGAAGGTAAAACTCTCCGCGCATCGCTTTCACGTTCATCATTTTACTTAGTCCAATAACAAAAAAAGCAACCCGACTCTGCAAGGTTGCTTTTTATAAACATTCAACAGGATCGAGATACTATCTCAATACTCTGCTTCAGGCAGCTGTTTTTAGCCTGCGTATTCTGGGTAATCCGTTAAACCTTTTTCAGCACCACCGAACAATGTGTTTGGATCGTGCGCTGCAAGTGGGTAACCATTTTGAATACGAGCTGGTAAATCTGGGTTCGCAACGAATGGACGACCAAAACCAACCATGTCAGTTACGCCTTCAGCAACGGCTTTTTCGCCACGCTCGCTATCGTATTTACCCGCATAAATAAGGACACCCTCGTAGGCTTCACGAACTGCTGCTTTAAATGCTTTTGGCGTTTCAGGTGCATCGTCCCAATCAACTTCTGCAATGTGTAGGTAAACAATTTTGTATAGGTTAAGTAGTGCTGCCGCCGCTGTGTAAGTCTCTACTGGTGTAGCGTCAACCGTACCATTCAACGATGTGAACGGAGCAAGGCGTACACCAACACGGTCAGCACCAATCGCTTCAACCATAGCTTCAACCACTTCGCCTAGGAAACGTAAACGGTTTTCAATTGAACCACCGTATTCGTCAGTGCGGTTGTTTGCTTCAGAATCGATGAATTGGTTGATTAAGTAACCATTCGCTGCGTGAAGTTCGATACCATCAAAGCCTGCTTCAACCGCATTCAAAGCCGCTTGGCGATACTGTTCAACCACCTCTTTGATGTCTTGTTTCGTCATTTCACGAGGTTCAACCACATCAACAAAGCCCGGTTCATCAGTACCGTTATCGATGAATACCTTTACGTTTTGTGCTTTAAGTGCAGAAGACGAGATTGGCTGTTCACCACCAATGTTGTCTGGGTGTGTTACACGGCCTACATGCCAAAGTTGAGCGAAGATAACGCCCTCTTTTTCATGTACGGCATCAGTCACTTTTTTCCAACCAGCGATCTGCTCATCAGAATAGATACCCGGAGTCCAAGCATAGCCTTGACCCATAGGTGAAATTTGTGTGCCTTCAGCAATAATCAAACCTGCAGAAGCACGCTGAGCGTAGTAAGCCGCCATCATATCGTTTGCTGAATTACCAGGTTGCGTTGCGCGAGAACGCGTCATCGGTGGCATAACAATACGGTTTTTAAGCTCGATATTACCAAGTTGAATTGGTTGAAATAGTGCGTTTGTCATTGTTATATCCTCGATTAACCTAGTTGAATCAGTTCGATTTGGTAGCCGTCTGGGTCAGTAATAAAAGCGATATGAGTTGAGCCGCCTTTCACTGGACCCGCTTCGCGAGTGACGTTGCCACCTAGCGATTTGATTTTGTCACATGCTGCGTAAATATCTTCTACACCCAATGCCAGATGACCAAACGCGCTGCCCATCTCGTACTCATTCGTATCCCAGTTGTACGTTAGCTCGATAGTCGTGCCGCCTTGCTCATAGCCAACAAAAACCAATGTGTAGCGGTACTCTTTGTTTTCGTGGCGTTCAAGTTCCTTCATTCCCAATACCTTGGTGTAGAACTCGATAGACTTGTCTAAATCAGTAACTCGGATCATTGTGTGTAGGAATTTCATATTTCGCCCTTTTTAGCCCAGCAACCTGAGCCGATATAATCGTGAGTGGAGGTTACCCACTTCTTTGTTAGGGTTAATATACGAGCTGACAGCAAATAAATGAAATTATCATAAATTCTCATTGTGATAATTTTTTATTATAACTCACTTAATACAAGTGATTTGTTAAGAAGATATTTGGCAAACAAAAGATAGGGCGACGATCAGAAAGCGGAGCGCCAACTGTTTAGTGATTTAGACATGTCATTAGTCGTATTGATGATCTGCTCTCTCAACCACTTATGTGCCGGATCGGTGTTCTGTTTTTTCAACCAAATGAGGTAATGAGAGATAGGCTGATAATCGAAAGGCGGTTTGAACAACTGTAACCCAAGACGTTCCTGATACTGGATCGCCATAGAAAGCGGCACAACAGTGATGTAATCAGTCTGGCTACACAGCATTAGGTTACTGGCCATAGAGCTGCCGTGAATTACAATTTTACGCGAGGATAAGTCTAACGAAGTGTAGTGAGTCAAACTTCTTACTTGGCGACGTGTTCTGGCTAAAACCGCATGTTGCTCACTGAGATATTGCGCCTCGGTGATCTCACCTTTGATCCTAGGGTGCCCATTTCGGCAAACAATCACAAACTCACTGTCGTAGAGCTTTTCGCTCATCATGCTTGAATGCTCAGGCAACACAATGTCGATCATCAAATCAAACTTCTGAGTTAATAGATCCTCATGGACTTGATCATCACTATCTGGTTGGTCATACACCTCAAGAGATAAGCCTTGGTTAGATAACTGAGAAAATCGATCGAGCAACATCCACTTTAAATGTTCGGGAACCGAAGCCACAAACCTGCGCTCTGTACTCGCTTCATCAAACCCAGCCATACCTTGAAACACGCCGTTGAGCTCGTGTATTGGCGCTTTGATTTGCTCATACAAGCTTTGCGAGTAAGCAGTAGGCACAACCCCTCGCCCACTGCGCACAAACAACTCTTGGCCAATTTCATTTTTCAGTCGGCCGAGCGCAGTGCTGATCGTCGATTGATTGGTATTCAAATGATCGGCAGCCTTACTCAAACTGCCCTGCTCCATCACCGCTGAAAACACAGCCAATAAGTTAAAATTCGGAATGTCATTACTCATGATTCAGTGCTCATTTGGCGATAGATTTAATTATCTTATCGTAAAAGCGATAGAATGAAACAACGGATGCTCATTGAGAAAACAAAACTGAGAAGGAAGCATCATATGGTAAAGAGCAAAAATGTCAGAACAACTCACTCTTTCGAATAGCTGCCACATTCGCCAGATTGGAATCTAAATCTCTTCGCTGTGCCAGTAACGCTTAATCCACCCAAACTCACCCTAGACTGGTCGGAGTATTCAATATTTCCGTCCTGCCTTATTGATACTTTTATAGCCACTTCTATGATCCAGGCTAATTAAATAGACATATTTTATAAGCCGAGTTTGAGCCTGTTCAAATAAACCCACCTCACGTTTAAGCAACCACTCAATTCATCGTAATTACGATAATTCAATATCGCAATAATGCGTAGATAGCACCAGTTACACTTCCTATTATTTCGCCAACAAATCAATTCTTAACCTAAACAGAAAACCTAAAAATGTGTAGATGATGGTGTTGCACACATCACGGAAGACGGCCTTAAAACCCAATGCAGCAAACGAACCTATCAATGGTAGACGTTACTTAAGAATGATTTCGCCAGGTGTTTTTAACACTCTATTCGCGAGAATGCGTTGTCTACGTGGTCAAAGCGATTTTTAATTGTCATCTAGTACTTTTGACTCAGTAGGTCTATACGGTTACGTGAGTTCAACACCTCTTTCAGATGTCTTCTAAAAGTCTTGTACCAAGGCTGCACTTTCTCTCTCCTTATTTAGGTTGAGATATGAACTTTATAAAAATCGTTTTCCAGAAAATCTGGGCCATTGTGATGGTCTTGGTCAAATTCTGTCTGTTTATGGCAGTGATGTTTGCGGGAGCATGGGCTCTTGCACCATTAGGCACAATCCATTCTAAAGACATCGACATGTCTCAATTCAACAATCATCCCAATGAAATGATGATGAACTTCTTCCAGATGGAGTCCTTCTCTGGTTACTTGTTCTCAGTGACCATTGCTGTGGTTTTAGCCGGTGTTTACGGCATGTGGCAGTTGCATGAACTGGGTGTGCATAAAGCAAAAGAGCACAAAAGCGCTCACGTTCAGATCGTGTTTGCACTGTCACTTTGCGGACTCTTCATCAGCAAAACATTCTGGGTTATCGCATTGGTTATCGCATTGGCGAACTGGAAACATATTGGTCAATCACTGAGTGATGTGATTCGCCGTGGTGTTCAGCCTAAACAAGACGCGACCATTACAGAGACAGCCGCAGTCCACGTATCACCTGAACAACCGGTAACAGAGCCGTCTTCAGTAGAGCAATCTTCAAAAGAACAGGCTTCAGAAGAAAAGACTCCAACAACACCATCCGCTACAGAAAAAGAGGTCGCATAATGAAAGAGATGATGATTCCATACATCCTAATTGTATGGTCACTGTTTGCGACAGGCGCACTTAAGAAGAACTTCAAGAACTACACATGGGCTGCCATTGGTGGCGTAACGATTCTTGCGGTATTAGCGGTAATCTCTCGCTTGTGGGCACCCGTTGATCTAACCAACTCAACCACAGTGAAAGCACCACACGCGGTAATGTCACCGATCTTTGGCCAGCAGATCGACCAAGTGCTTGTTGAACACAACCAAATGGTTAAAGAAGGCGACGTAATTTACACACTCGTCGACATTGACTCAGCCGCAGACAAAGCAAAGATCGAATCTTCAATTGTTCAGAAAGAAGAAGAGATCAAGCAAATGAATCGCGACTTAGAGCGTGCTGAAACGTCACCTGAAATTTTCAATATGCGTGACGTAGAAAAGTACGACTCTGATCTTCGAGTGCTGCATGCTGAACTGGTGTCGTTAAAAGCCGATTTACAAAAAGTAAATTGGGCGCAAGAGAAAAAGACCATTAGAGCTGAGTTTGATGGTCAGGTATCGATAGTGAATATTGCTGAAGGTTCTGTCATGGGTAACATGCACCTCTACAACACCAGCAAAAAGTTTCTTGAGATGCGTATTTCAGACCAAACTTATGGCTATGTTCAAGTAGGAGACTTCGCTGAGTTCTTCGTTGATGCATACCCAGGCCACGTGTTCCGAGCAAAAGTACACAGCTTTAATGCCGGTACCGGTGAGTCGAGTATTTCTCCACTTCAGGGGCCACAAAGCGTCGGTCAACACGTGGTAAGAAACGGCAATGGTTTAGGTCGTACTATCGTACTTGAGATCATTGAACCAGAAGGTTACAACATCCCTATTGGTTCAACTGGCGCGGCTTGGATCTCAGCAGAGAAACCACATCCGTTCTGGGGCTTCATTGATGTAATCGGCGCAGCAACAGTTCGCCTACAATCTTACAAGTCATACCTAGGTGCTTGGTAAACGATTAAGCTCTTGGTAAACGATTAGCTCTTGATAAGCAATTAAATATTCAATGATTTGGCTGTTATTCACTCGTATCACAGCCACTCATGAACTAGCGACTAATTGTAAAACAAATGCCCTCAATTTCAGGGCATTTTTGTATCTGTTGCAAGCTCACTTACTAATTGATTTAGATCAAAATTAATCGCCAATACAATCGTTTATCAAACAAATCATCGAAAAAACGATAGATTGAAATATTATTAGCGCGTAGATAGCGACCTCCCCCACCTCTATCATTTGGCTCAAGAAATCCAATTCCTGTATCCAAATATAAGGTCACTACCATGACTAATACATTCAAAAAAATGGCGCTTCCTGTTGCTATTGCGAGCACCCTACTTGCTTCTGGTTTTGCATCTGCAACGCCAACTGTAGAAGCGACATCGAAAGTCGGCCAAGAACTTCAGACGGCAAATGCTGCGCAATACCAAAACATTGATCTTGATGCTCGCTACAAGAGCGAGGTTCTATTCGAACACAAATCAAACATGTTCTGGGGAAAAGGCGAACGTATTCAAGTTGTTTCTAAAACAGGCGATTCTCTAGCTTACACTGCTGAGTCTGACCATGTTCACCCAATCCTCACCAAGCATGGTCGTAAAATGGACGAAGCAATCATCAAAGTAGATGACAACGTATATCTTGGTTACGGTTTCGGTCTAGATACACCCGTCATGATTGAAGGTACGGACGGCATCATCATTGTTGATCCAGGCGAGTCGGTAGAAATGGCTCAATCGGTAAAAGAGTAATTCCGTCAAATCACCGACAAGCCGGTTAAAGCAATCATTTATTCTCACAACCACATCGACCACATCTCTGGTGTGCGTGCGTGGGTGACTGACGAAGAAGTGGCATCAGGTCAAGTAAAAATCATCGCTGAAGAAGGCCTAACCGCTGCAGTGGCTAACTGGTCTTCAAACCTAGGTACTCTATTTGGTCACCGTACTTCTTACACAGGTGCTAAGCACGTAGAAGAAGGCGAGCACGGCACAGTAAACGACGGCCTTGGTCCACGCTTCATGCAAGGTGCTATCTCGTTCATCGAACCAAACCTGCTTGTACCAAGCCAAAGCCACATCGAAATCGAAATTTCTGGCGTGAAAATGCACATCGAGAACGTGCCATCTGAAACTAAAGATGAGTTAGTGGTTTACTTCCCAGACCAGAAAATCCTGCACGCGGCTGAAGTACTTCAAGGTGAGAACTTCCCTAACCTTCACACCATCCGTGGTACTAAATTCCGTGACCCATCAATGTGGTTCAAGGGCATCGACGTAATGCGTAAGTTCGACACTGAGATCATGATTAACTCTCACGGTCGTCCTGTTGAAGGTAAAGAAGCAGTAGCTGACGTACTAACGGCTTACCGTGATGCGATTCAATACACTCATGATCAAACTATCCGTTACATGAACAAAGGTATGACGCCAGACGAGCTAGTTGAAGTAGTTAAACTTCCTAAGCACCTTGCAGAACACCCTTGGTTAGGTGAACACTATGGTACTGTTGCACACGCCGTGCGTCAGATTTACGTAGGTTACAACGGTTTCTTCGAAGCGGATCCATGGCAGCTAGAGCCAATGGCTTACGAGCAACGCGCTAAAGCATTCGTAGAGATCATGGGCGGTCGTGACAACATCCTTACGACTGCACAAGCAGCAATTAAGGCTGAGAACTACACATTTGCAGCAGAAATTCTTTCTTACCCAATCACGGTAAACAAGCAAGATATGGAAGCTCGTGAGATGAAAGCACAAGCTTACAAAGCATGGGCTGCAGACCAAGTGAACATCAACTGGCGTAACTGGGCGCTCAACGCGGCGGCTGAACTAGAGAACAAACGTGACTTCTCTAACATGATCAGCTTCGCTTCTGTTGACGTTCTTACTGCACTACCAAGCAAGCAGATCTTCGACATGATGACTTCAACGCTTATCGCAGAAAACTCGTTAGACGTGAACATGATGCTAACGTACAACTTCTCTGATACGAACGAAGCATTCACTATCGAAATCCGTAACGGTATTGCTCAGTTACACGAAGAAGCAGTGAAAGGCGCACACGTTCAAATCGACACCACTCGTGCAGTATTGAACCAAATCTTGATTGCAGGTCCAAACGCTCAACAAGTGATTGGTACCAACCTACAGTCTGGTGCATTCACGTTCTCGAATGGCGACATCAAAGGCTTCGGTCAATTCATGAGCTACTTCGATAAGGCAATGACTCCAGAAGAGATCATGCTCATCGTTCGCTAATAGCGAGCTCGAACGGTCGCTCTTTGGCGATAGATCTTCGACGATGGCTCTTTGACGAAAGCTACTTAGCAAACAATCTCGCTAAATAGCTATCAATCGATTCGCTGACCGTTACATGGACGACAAACAAATACAGGGACCCTTTGTGGTCCCTTTTTTATCGTCAGGTTCGGCTGCTGCCGTCAGATTCTTAATCCTTTTACAGGTCTCGATAACCATTATGTTAAAACGATTTGCTCTGATTCTTTCGCTTACCTCTTCACTCACGTTTGCCTGTGGTCTTCACCAAGATACCGGATTTAGTTTGGTGACAGAGCCCGGTTCACTCGAGGTATTTGGTAACGTCATTACAGCCAGACAAGACGATGAATTCAACAACCTCAATAAGCCAGATCACTTTCGACTCTTTGCCATCAAGGCTGCGCTTGCGAAACCCCACCCAAGCAAAATTGAGTTCAACTTGTTCGAAGCAATCAAAGGTCATTACAGCCAAGTGAAACTTGAGAAGGGGGTCGATGTCTCAGGCAGAGATACTTTGCCTACCGAGGAAGATCTATTACTGATTACGGAACTCGATGTGTTCGATGCGTTGGCAACTGGCACCATCTCTTGGGATCACGCGACACTAAACGGCTTAGTGATCATCAACGGCCCACAAGATAAACGAGAGCAGCTTGAAGATTGGCTGAGTGATATTTTTGAAGGGTAATAGCTTAAAGCGGGACAGATAAAAAGTCGTCAAACCCTCGGACTTCAGAACATTGAGGGTTCAACGACAAACTTAAATCAAAAAAGCGTAGGCAACGGAATCAACTCCAGCCCCAGTACACCACTGATACTCATCACCACCAGCAGAGAGACCTTGAAGACGGTCTTTGACCACTGGATGTAGTTGAGGCAATCAACTTTGCGAAATGTCACTTTGGTCCACATAAAGCAAACCGCCGCTGACACCGCGAGGTATTCATAACCTGCTTCCCCGAGTAGGAACAGCGCCAATGATACTGCACCAAACGCCACTACATAGGCTTTCATGTGTTGATGCGCTTTGTCGACGCCCTCTTTCACCGGTAACACAGGAATGCCTGCATCTCGATAATCTTGAAGGTGGAACATCGCGATCGCGTACGAGTGTGGCATTTGCCATAAGCAGAACATCACAAACAACAATACCGCTTCAAGGCTGATGTAATTCGTCACCGCCAAATAACCCACCAATGGCGGAACGGCTCCCGAAATACTGCCGACTAAAGTGCCATAAACCGATGTACGCTTGTACCACATGGTGTAGAAAAAGACGTAAAACACATAGCCAAGCAACACCATGACCGCAGAGATCGGATTAGCGAACTGGAACAGAAGCGCTGTGCCTGAGAGTAGTAAAACCAAGGCATAAACGAACGCGACGTCTGTATTGATGTTGCCCTGAACCAATTCTCGATTTCGTGTGCGCTTCATCTTTTGGTCGATGTCTCGATCAAAGATGTTGTTCACAACACAACCTGATGCAATCACAAGTCCCACACCCGCTAATGTTGTCAGTAACAACATCGCGCTGGCTGGTTCTGTTTTTGCGGCGAGGAAGAACCCCGCCGCAACAGAAATCAGGTTGCCGAAAATGATGCCCGGTTTGGTGATAGACAGATATCTTTTCAGCATACCTTAGCCTACAACTTCATGTTGACGTTCATGTTGTAGATAATCCATACCGAGCCAGCGATAAGAATCAATACAACAATGGCGGTAAACATCAGTGACACCAAGTTCCAACGCCCATCGGAAGATTTCGCTTCCATATGTAAGAAGTACTTAAAGTGCACAAAAATTTGCACCAACGCGCAGCCGAACAAGATCACGTACGTTTCTGTGCTTGGTAATACATGCGCCCACACGATGTAGAACGGAATAATGGTGAGAATCAGTGACGCTATAAAGCCTTTCACATAATCCGTTGCACCACTGTCTAGATGCTGTTCCATTACATCACCCCCATTAAGTACACGATGGTAAATACACAAATCCAAACGATATCAAGGAAGTGCCAAAACAAGCTCAAGCACTGGAAGCGCATCGACATGTTGTCGTTCAAACCTTTGGTTGAAAGCTGGTGATAAGCCACCGCCATCCAAATCAGACCAAACGTTACGTGCAAACCGTGTGTGCCAACCAAGGTAAAGAACGCAGAAAGGAATGCACTTTCTTGAGGGCCATAACCTTCTGCAATCAAATGATGGAACTCATACACTTCCATACAGATAAAGGCTAAGCCCAATACGAAAGTAACTTTGATCCATCGCTTCAGTCCGGTCACGTCTTTGCGCTTCATTGCAATCATGCCAAAACCAAAGGTGATGCTACTGAACAGCAGCATCATGGTTTCGACAAACACGAACGGCAGTTCAAAGATGTCTTTACCTGTCGGCCCTGCAATTGATCCACTCTCAAGCACGGCATACGTCGCGAAAAGCGTGGCAAACAGGACACAGTCACTCATCAAGTAAACCCAGAAGCCAAACAACTTATTCCCCGCAGCTTCGTGGTGATGATCATGCGAGTGTGCAAGATCATAAGTGTGTGACGGAGTATTAGCTTGCATACGTCGTCTCCAAGTCATCTTTTTTGTCGTTGTTATCAGTGTCAGCGCTGTTACCACGACCAGAATGGTCGCCTTTCACTGACTGTTTCTTCGCTTCTGCAAGCTGTGCACGTCGAGCCGCTTCAATCGCTTTGATCTCTTCAACTTCCACGTAGTAGTCCACATCGTCGTTGTAGCTGTGTTGAATACACGTCACCACGATGCCTACTAAGCTTGCAGCCGCTAGCCACCAGATGTACCAGATCATTGCGAAGCCAAATGCCAACGCCCATGCAGACACATAAATGCCTGTCGGTGTGTTCTTCGGCATGTGAATACGTTCGTATTCTTCTTCCTGAGTTGGATCAAACTCACCACTTTGCTTTTGATACCAGAACGAATCGATCTCATCGCCCTTAGGCAATTTTGCAAAGTTATAGAACGGTGGTGGTGACGATGTCGCCCATTCGAATGTACGTCCGCCCCAAGGGTCACCCGTTAGATCTCGGTTTTGGTCGCGGTCACGAACACTCACGTAAATCTGGACGAACTGACACACCACACCCATCGCAATCACGCCCGTACCTGCAGCCGCAACCGCCAATAGTGGGAAGAACTCAGGGTTAATGTCTTGGCTCAAACGACGCGTCATGCCCATAAAACCTAGAGCGTAAAGCGGCAAGAACGCCATCAAGAAGCCGATGATCCAGCAGTAGAACGCGCGTTTGCCCCAAAGCTCGTTCAAAGTGAAACCGGTCGCTTTCGGGAACCAGTAACCAATCGCAGCGAAACAACCGAACACTACGCCACCGATGATTACATTGTGGAAATGCGCAATCAGGAATACTGAGTTATGCAGAATGAAGTCTGCACCCGGTACTGCCATTAACACGCCCGTCATACCACCAACGGTGAAGGTGATAAGGAAGCCAACTGTCCACAACATAGGTGTTGTGAAACGGATACGACCTTTGTACATGGTGAACAGCCAGTTGAAGATCTTAACCCCGGTCGGGATAGAGATAATCATGGTTGCGATGCCAAAGAAGGCATTCACATTGGCGCCTGAACCCATGGTGAAGAAGTGATGTAGCCAAACCACAAACGCTAAAATAGTGATAGCCACCGTCGCCCATACCAGTGAGGTATAACCAAACAGTTTTTTGCGAGAGAAGGTTGCAGTCACTTCAGAGAACACACCGAAGATAGGCAAGATTAGGATGTACACCTCAGGGTGTCCCCATGCCCAAATCAAGTTCACATACATCATCACGTTGCCACCAAGGTCATTGGTGAAGAAGTGCGTGCCGATGTATCTATCCAAAGTCAGTAACGCGATAGTGACCGTTAGGATTGGGAAAGAGATGATGATCAGGATGTTTGCACACAGAGATGCCCAAGTGAACACTGGCATCTTCATCATTGGCATAGATGGAGTACGCATGCGCAAAATAGTCGCGAAGAAGTTCACACCCGTTAACGTGGTACCCACACCGGATATTTGCAGTGCCCATATCCAATAATCGACCCCGACTCCTGGGCTCGCCTCAATGCCAGACAGCGGCGGATACGCCAACCAACCCGTACGGCCAAACTCACCTAAGCCAAGCGACATGTTGGTTAGGATAATACCCACCACAAATAGCCAGAAGCTCAAGTTATTCAGATAAGGGAATGCAACATCACGAGCACCGATTTGCAACGGCACGATGATGTTCATCAAACCGATAACCAAAGGCATCGCTACGAAGAAAATCATGATCACGCCGTGAGCCGTGAAGATCTGGTCGTAGTGATGTGGCGGCAAATAGCCCGTTTCACCGGCTGCAGAAAGCAATTGCTGGCTACGCATCATGACCGCATCAGCAAAGCCACGAACTAACATCACCATCGCAACAGCAATGTACATGAAGCCCAATTTTTTGTGGTCTACCGACGTAAACCATTCATTCCAAAGGTATTGCCACTTACCGGCTTTGGTTACCGCGTACACCACTAAACTGCCCACTAAAGCGATCATGGTTAACGTGACCAAAATAATGGGCTCGTGGTAGGGAATTGAGTCTAGAGTTAATCTTCCAAACATGACGATTATCCTTGGGTTTCCGGCAAACAGTTCATTGAACCAGGGTGCTGGGTCACGACATCAGTGAATAAAAATGGTGGGATACTTGAAAACAGCGTCACAGGCTCAGCCACACTTGGCGCGGCCAATGAACGGAACTGCTCCCAATCTTCGATGCGATCAGGGCTTGCTTTCACTTTCTCCACCCAGTTTAAAAACGCCACTTGATCAGGCATGGCCGATGCGGTGAATTTCATCTGAGAGAACCCTTTGCCACTGTAGTTCGATGCAAAGCCTTTGAAGTCACCTTCGTGGTTTGCAATTAAATTCAACTTGGTCACCATTCCCGGCATCGCGTAGATCTGCGAACCAAGACGCGGGATAAAGAACGCGTTCATGATGTTGTCTGAAGTTAGCTTAAACGTCACCGGTACATCTTTCGGGAACGCAACATAGTTAACCGTCGCAATGTTTTGCTCCGGATAGATGAACAGCCACTTCCAGTCCAGAGAGACCACTTCGATCACCATAGGTTGCACATCACTTTCCAGAGGCTTTGATGGCTCTAATTCGTGTGTTGTTCGCCAAGTGATGGTGGCTAGAATCGCGATGATGATGATTGGAATCGTCCATACCACCACTTCAATCTTGGTTGAGTGTGCCCAGTCAGGTGCATACTCTTCCGTGGTATTGCTCTCGCGGTATCGGTAAGCAAAGTAGATGGTCATCAGAATCACTGGGATGACGACAATCAACATCAGCAACAGAGCCGTGATAATCAGCTCTTTTTCCTGAACGCCAACGCTACCTTTTGGGTCGAGCAATGCGGAGTTACATCCTTCGAGCATCAGAACGGTTCCCAGCAAACCAATCTTCGACAAATTTGTCCTCGATAAAATGCGTTTATATCTTGAAGCTTCCATTAACTTTCTCGATGGTTATCCAGCCTCAGAACGAACGTCTGAGTACTGGTTGTCATGATCATTAGAATATTTATGTGTTGAGCATGTGAAACGCCGCATCTCAAAAAGCAATGCAATAAGGTTCGTTACTGCTGGGTTAAAACCACACAGAAAACATGACTTAATTGTTACACTTTGAAATACATTGTTACATTCGGCGCATTATGAAGAGTTGAAATTGAAAGCTCACCAAACAAACTTGGAAACTAACCTTCCATTTATGAAGACGAAAACTAAGAAGCAGTAAGCGATTAAGACACACATCAATAGCGTGCTACACAGATGGAGCCAGTACTGACAAGGGATTTAGAAAAAGTAGATAAACACTCGCTCACCACCAAAGCTCGGGGCAAGTTCAAGGTACATTAGAAAGAGCGAATAAATAGAAGTGTGACGCCCGTCAAAATTGTGAATTCACATACCATTTACAAGGTATTCACTGGTTAGATTATTCAAAACACCCACTCATTCACCAACAAGATAATCAAGCATTCATCTATGCACTAATGTGACGAATTGAAAGAATATAATGACTAACAGAAAGGATAATTTGACTAATTGAGGGCGTAATAGCGGTGAAAAGCACAACAAAAAGGTAGGAATTGGGATGAATTTATCGAGAATAACCACACCATAATCGAGCCAGATACGGCTCGATTATGGGCAATTAAAGAGTAGCCAAATTGAAGAGACGTTAAATCGAAAAACAGTTATGCCGCTTGAGTAGTCATGGATTTTCGCTGATTTCGAGTCATCAAATGATAAACCACAGGCACAAAGTAGAATGAAATAAGCGTGGTTAATACCGTTCCGCCCACAATCGCGACCGCAAACGGAGGCCAGAAACCACCGCCAGCGATGATCAACGGCATAAAGCCCCCCACCGTCGTAATCGTGGTCGAGCTGATATGTCGAGTACACGACATCACCGCCTCAACGACCGCATCAACATTCCCAGAGGAAGCCTCCTTGTCTAGCTTCAATTCGGTCAGAATGACAATGGCCGCGTTGATCGCCAAACCTGCAATGCCGAGCATCGCGATGATCACCGTAAAGCCAAACGGATAACCGAAAGTCCAAACCGACAACAACCCTAGCCCACCCGCCAATCCTGCTACCATGAAGATGATGCTGCTCATTCGGAACGAGTTGAATGACATCACCACCACCAAAACCATCAATACCACCACGACTGCGACATTCGAGATGAGGCTGTTGACTGAATTATCTCGTTCAGCAGATTCACCACCAAAACCAATCGTATAGCCTGATGGCATCTGATAGTTTTCTAGGCGTTTTTGGAATTCATTGAGCACGGTTTGAGGCAAGACACCCGCTTCAATGTAGCCCTCAATGGTATTCACACGCTGCCCGTTACGACGAGTAATCGCGCCGCGACTTGTGGTCAGTTCAAGTTCGGCCAGTGTCGATACGTTAATACCTGTCGAGTAGACATCTGAACTGATTGGTAAACGGATATTGCTTAAATGCGCTAAGTTCTCACGCGCCTCATCTGCCACACGAACACGGATTGGCACCGATTCACTGCCTTCAATCACAGAGCCACTTTCACGACCTGTCAGCGTAGTTTGCAGCATACCTGCGAACTGGTTCAATGAAATACCATTCAGCTTTGCGGTGTCTTCATCAACCTTCAACCACACCTTCGGAGTACCTGGTTGCAGGGTTTCCCTTGTGTGCGTCACATGAGGAACACCCGCCAAAATCAATCGCACATCCTCACCAATCGCTTTCAACGTATCGAGGTTTTCACCATACACTCGCAGTTCAACGGGCGCGGTAAATGGAGGCCCTTGGTTAAGCTTACGTACCAAGATTTGTGCTTCCGGCACCTCTTCATCCAACACCTTTTGCAACTGTGGAATTAGCGTATTGGCTTGGTCAAAGTTCTCTGTTTTCACCATGGCTTGCGAGAAGTATGGCGCATTATTTTGCCTTGCTTGCAGGTTGTAATAGAAGGATGGGAAGTTTGCACCCACGAGCCAATCGATACGCTCCACTTCAGGGTAACGATGAATGATATCGTCGATTTTTTCAGAGGTGTTTTTAGTGGCATAAATGCTCGCTTGCGGCGGCATGTACACCTGGATCTCAAACATGTCTCGGTCTGATGGCGGGAAGAATTGCTCAGTCAGCTGAGACATACTCCAGTAACCGGTAAACGGAACCAACAACACCAAAGCAATCGTGATAATTGGATGCGTGACACCAAAGCGGACAGAAGATGAGAACCAGCGCGTCAAAGCCGGGATTCTTAAGCCGGTCATGTACCAATGGTGCTGTCCTTTCTTGTCGACATCACTGAGTTGTTTCGGCAGTAGCTTAGTCGCTAAGCCTGCGATTAAGGTGTGCGAGATGATGTAAGAGCCGATCAATGAGAAAGAAACGGTAATCGCAATACCACCGACGAACTCACCCGATGCACCCGGCATCAAGATAATCGGGGCAAACGCCAACACGGTAGTTAAAGTTGAGCCTAATAACGGCACCCATAAATGCTTCAATGCATTCATGGTCGCTTCTGCTCGTTGTTGCCCTTTCAAACGATAAGCTTGAATGGTATCGACCATCACCACCGCGTTATCAACCATGATCCCGAGCGCCACAATTAGGCCTGTCACCGACATTTGGTTAATCGGCACACCGGTCATTTTCATGATCGACAAGGTCAATAATGAGGTTAACGGCAGAGAAATGGCGACTAAGATCGCGGCACGCACGCCTAAAGTGACAAACAGAACAATCAAGATCAGACCGAAACCGATCATCAAGCTTTTGCCTAAATCGTCTAAGCGAGTTTCGGTATAACCTTGCTGATTAAAGAGCACGGTCACCTTAACGTTACTTGGTAACTCTTGCTCAAATTTACCAATCAGAGCATTAGCTCGCGACGTCCAGTTATCAACTCGCAGATCAGGGTGCATTCTTGCCGCGACAATCACACCCGGCTCACCATCAATAATGGCAATCTGGTCTTGCGGGGTTTTCTCACCACGCCTCACAGAAGCAATGTCTTCCATACGGATGATGTGACCTTTGCTATCAGTGGCTATTGGCACTTGCTTAATACGTTCAATAGAATCGAGTTCAGATTTAATTTCTAAGCCAAAGCGAGAATAAGCACTGACCAGTTCACCCGCCGAGTTCTTGGCGTCCGCCCCTTCTAGCGACTCAGCAATATTAGCACTTGAGCGCCCCAACGCGGCTGCATCTGCGGTACGTAAACTGATTTGAATCTCTTCTTGTGGCATCCCATATTCATCAACGAATTCAGTACCCGACAAGGTTCGTAACCGCTTGGCGAGCTCTTTGGCATAACGGCCCAGCGTTAATCGGTCAGGCTCGCCTGAACCAGACCAGGTTAGAGATGCGATGGTTGTGAAAGCATAGGTATGATCACTATCGAGATCGGGAGAGTGAGAGCCCGCAGGCAAAATGGATTCGATGTCAGATAGCTTGTCGCGAGCTTGAGACCAAACCGGCTCAGGCTCGGTGATGGTGTCATTCAATTCTAAGGTGACAATAGACACGCCCGGTCTTGAGGTTGAGCTCACGAGTTTAACTTCACTCAGCTCACGCAGCTTGTTCTCGATAACTTCTGTTACCAAGGTTTCAACACGCTCGGCACTGGCGCCGGGGAAACTGGTAGTAATGTTCGCGTAACGGTTGATGATCACCGGATCTTCTGCACGCGGCAACGTCATGAACGCAGAAATACCACTCACCATCAGCAGTGCGGTCATTAAGATAAGCAGTCGAGTGTTGGAAATAGTCTCTATGATTTTCATGCTATTTCCTATTCAGCAGTAACGCTTGCTGGCTTCACGGTTTGTCCGGGAACTAAACGATGTAAACCACTGGCAATCACTTGTTCACCGTCTTCAATCGCCCCACTCACGTACGCTTGTTGATTGTTGGCAAACAACACCTGAACACTTCGGCGCTCAACTTTGTTGTCTTCACCAATCACAAAGATGTTCCACACACCGCGCAATCCATCAATCAAACCCGTTAATGGCACCCAGTAGCCTTGGTCATCAATCTGCTCATCAAATTTCAGATAGGCAAGTTGCCCTTCTAACACCGACGATTGTTCAGGAAACAAGTAACGCAAACCGACACTGCGAGACTGTGTGTCGACCATTGCGCCCGGATTCAACAGGCTCACAGCGAATTCATCTCGCCCGACGCGAATACTTGGGGCGGAAAGTGAAGTAACCTTTTTCATTTGATGGGCAGGAATACCGATAAAGGCCTCTTTCCCTTCAGAGGCAAGCAGTGTAAGAGTTGGATTCCCTACATTCACTACATCTCCAAGCGAGACAAAGCGGGTTGCGATAGTCCCTGAATATGGCGCACGAACTGTCGATTTCACCAGCTTCAATTGATTGCCTTTTACCGAGGCATCAATACGCAGCAAGTTCGCCTGCAATACGCGTTGCTCACTGGTTAACGAATCAATCTCAGCTTCGGCACTGAAGCCTTTCGCTTTCAATGAACGTTGACGTTTAAGGTTCGCTGCCACCAAACTCAATTGAGCTTTGACTTCTTCAGCCTGCGCTTTCAGTTGGCTAGACTCGGTTTCCAAAAGTTGGGTATCCAGTCTGATCAACGGCTGACCTGTTGTGACTGTGTCACCGACATCCACCAGAATCTCATTGACCTTACCCGCCAATTCAAAACCCAAATTCGCCTGCTGCCCGGCCTTTACCACACCGACATATTCACGCTGTACCGCATACGATGGAGAGCGTTCCAAAGCGACAGTTTCTACTGTTAAGACTGTCGACGCTGCACTACTCGATTCCACTGCAGCATTATCTGCATCCGATGCTGTCTCGGCTTGTGTATTTTCACCACACCCGACAAGAAGAGTCGACAACGCCACTGCTACTGCGCTTCCCTTCATCAATTTATACATACTTCCTGTTCCTATGCGGTACTCAATTATGTTCTTTTTTTAGACTAACCAAACCAAACTAGACTGTCTAGTTTGATTGTGTTAAAAATAAGTTTCATGGTTAATGTTTGATAAAACCATCACAAAAAGCATAATGCTTAGCGCCAAATGAGACACCTATAGCGGAGTATCAATAGGCACTAAGCAAAGAGACAAGCTAGGTAACGACCCAACACCAAGTAACGAGAAGCAAGCACGTGACAAAAATCATCAAGAGTGAACAGAAGAGATCGCAGATCTTAACCGCAGCCAGCCAACTTTTCTCTGAACATGGCTTCAAGATCAATATGGATCAAATAGCCAAAGCAGCGAACGTTTCCAAGCAAACGGTCTACTCTCACTTTAAAAACAAAGACGAGCTTTTCGAAACCTGCATGCAAACTAAGTGTGCCGAGCGCGAACTCAGCCCTTCTGCTTTTGATATGAATGCCACTTTGGAAGACGAATTGGTGAAGTTTGGTGTGAAGTTTCAAGATTTGTTACTTGATGAGCAGTCCAGACAGACCTTTCAAAATGCTGTGAGCCAATCCAACACGCACCCAGAGATCGCCTCTATCTATTTAGAAACTGGGCCTCAGAAAACCACCAAATTACTTGCTGATTATTTGCAGTCGAAAATAGACTCTGGTGATCTCACACTGTCGACATCAAGCTCACCAGTCATTGCAGCACGCCAACTGTTGCTGATGTTTCACGGCAAATCGGCGTATTGGTCATTCTTCGGTCACGATAGCGGAGAATCCGAAGAAGAAAGGCTTCACTACACTCGCGAATGTGTCGCGCTATTCTTGAACGGCAACCAGCCTCGTTAATCTTAGAATATTTAACCGTTAGCTCGCATTTGAAGCTGACTCAAGAAGTAACTCATAGAAACGTTTAGCAGCAGGGCCTGTCTTGGCTCCTTTTGGTAAAGTCAGGTGCAGCGGAACGTGATACCCACTGCCATTTTCGACATTCAACACAGTGAGCTTGTCGCTACCTCGACTTTCAACAATGTGCTTTGGTAGTCGACAATAACCGACTCCCTGCTCTACCGCGCCAAACGCATGATCGAAATTATCCACCGTAATGCGCTGACTCGACTTCAACCAACCCACATCCTGTTTGTTCCCTTGGCTTTTAGTGCCTTGATTAGATCGTGTACCTAAATCTCGCACCACAATTTGTGGCAAAGACGACAGTTGATTCAACGACAGTGAAACGGCACTTGCTAACGGATGTGAGCTAGCAACTACTGGCTCCATCATCGTAAAACCAAACGCTTCGGCTGAGTAATTAGTAATAGGCAAGTTGATGATAGCCACATCAGCCAGTTCTTGAGTCACCATTTCCGTTGTTTTAGACAGTGACGTTTCAATCACTTGTATCGATGTGGTGTTGTTCTCCGCCAAAAATGCCGCCATCGGTTGATAAAGGCGTTCAAGGCAGCACAAATGATCCACGGCGACCACGATTTCAGATTCGACGCCTTTCGCCAGCTGTTCACTGATCAACTCTAGCTCGCGAGCTTGTTCCAACATACTGCTTGCACGGCGCAACAGTGATTTACCATCCTCCGACAAGACCGCCCTACGACCTTCAACCTGCACTAAAGTCACGCCTAATTGGTCCTCCAATTTTCTCAGCGCATAGATCAGCGTGGTGTGGCTCTTGTTCAATTGCACTGCCGCCGCCTGAATGCTGCCTGCACGGTCAATTTCGTAAAGCGTTTGCCATTGGTCGAGGGTGGTTTTCAATCTCATCGGTCTAAAATCCTGATAGTTATTAACTATATTATGAACTTTTCTGTCTGTTTTTTACAGGTAATATCTATTCCAACAGGCAATCAAGCCCCCTACGTTTTGCGAAATGACCATGAGTCTCAGCGCAATACCAAGTAACTGTTTGGAGAAATAACCATGAAATTATTACAAGTCGATTTTGAATTTTCAGGCCCATTTGGTGAAGAGATGTCGAGCGCGCTAGTTGACCTAGCAAAATCTATTAACAACGAACCGGGTATGATCTGGAAAATCTGGACAGAAAACGAAGCTGAAAAACTGGGCGGTGGTGTCTATCTTTTTGAAGACCAACTCAGTGCAGAGACGTACCTAGCGATGCATAGCGCTCGCCTTAAACAGATGGGTGTCGACGAAGTACGTGGTGTAATTTTCGACGTGAACCAGCCTTTAACTACCATTAACAAAGGCCCAATCAACGACTAGTTAATTCGCTGAATGAAAACAAAGCGATTGGAATGAATAAAGAATTAGCGAAAGGCACGAGATAGAGAGATAACAAATGAACAATAAAACGTTTTTAAGCCTACACGGCATCATTTACGCAGGGTTTGCTTTGGCGTTGTTTTTCCTACCAACGGTCATGTGGCCTATGTACGGCGTAGAAATTAATGATAAGTACGCTTATTTTCTCTCTCAGCACACCAGTATCTTCCTTGGTGGTATTGCCGCGATAAGTTGGTTATTGCGAGACATTGAGCCCGGAGTCAGTGCCAAAAAGCTCGTACAAGGTTTGGTTGTGACCAACATGCTGGGTGCCATCATCACCTTGTATGCCGCGTTTACAGGCATTTTTGTTGGTTTTGGTTGGAGTGACCCTGCGTTCTTCCTATCACTATCGATACTCAGCGTGTTGCAGGTTCGTCGACAAGGCTAGTTCATACAAAACCAAACCAATAAAAAAGGAACAGATGCACTCATCATCTGTTCCTTTTTCTCAATCAACTGTCGTTAACCTAGCGCGCTCAGCTTATTTGCTGTGCTCAACGTAAATCAATTCATCAGTATTGAAGCCACGCTCTTTCGACATGGCTTTAAACTTCTCCATCACTTCTGGTGCGACTTCAGGCGTTCTTGCGAGTAGCCATAAGTAATCAGTGTCGGGCCCAGAAACAAACGCGTATTGGTAGCCCTCTTTGTCTAATTCAAACACGACATAAGCGCCGTAGAAAGGGCCAAAGAAAGACACTTTCAAATAGCCTTGTTCAGAGCCCTCAACGAAGTACGCTTTTCCTTCCGCTTCGTTCCACTCACCTTCTTCCGCCGAATAACCACGGTTAATCACCTTCACGCCGCCATCATCACGAAGGCTGTATTCAGCGCTGATGTTGTCTAAGCCACGCTCAAACGAGTGATCCAAACGAGCCACTTCGTACCATTTCCCTAGGTATCGTTCCAACTCAAACTGTTGAACAGGCTTTACCGTTTCGGGCATGCCAACACAACCACCCAATAAGATCACGCTAAGCAGCAATAATATTTTTTTCATCCTAACCTCGACTTGTTTTTATTAGTAATGCGAGTAAGTCTCTTGAAAACATAAACTTACATCCTTGGTAATACGTTAAATCCATTTTTATAGCTCACTTAACTGTAATTTATTCAGAACCTTATGTGAATTGTTTAGTCTGCGAATGGATTCGCAATCCTTTATTGACGAGCTGTATTCCCACAACCACCTCAAAAGGCACTGGAATTACATTCAAACAAGAGAGCAACCAAGGACACTTTATTATTAAAAATTCACGATATGATTCTGGCCACTCGCTTTCTATACTTACTAAACAGTGGAACATGGAAGACATAATAATGAATAACAAGCTCACTCTGTCACGCACTGCATGGATAGCATTACTCGCAAGCTTATCGGCCGTAGCGCCTGTGCTTGCACAAGCCAACACTATTGTTCAAACACAAACAGCAGTTCAAGCGCAAACAACTGTTAAAAGCCAAAGTGCTGACCAAATTTTTACCAATGCAGATATATATGGGCATCGCGAGTCAGACTCGATCGTTACCCACAAAGGCAAGATCATCTTTATCGGTAACCAATCACAGGCGCAAACTTTTCAAGGGCAAAGCACTGATGTCATTGATCTAGACAATGCCTTTGTCTTGCCGGGGTTCATTGACAACCATAACCATGTGTTTGAAGCCGCCTCAGAGCTGGGTGGCAATTGTGAACTCGACTCTGAAGCAACGTTAGAAGAGCAAATACCCTACTTAGAAGCGTGTAAGATCAATGCTGATACCGATGGCAGAGGTTGGCTAATGGGTTATGGTTTTTCTTTAGAAGCGACGCTCGATAGCGACTCTGACTACACGCCACTAGAGATCATCGACAGTATCTTCCCGGATCGCCCTGTGGTGATCATGGAGCAGACATCACACTCAATGTGGGTCAACTCCAAAGCACTAAAAATCGCCCGAATCAGCCAACAATCTCCGGATCCACAAGGTGGCGCTTATTTAAAAGATCCTGATAGCAGCAAGCTCAATGGCATCTTGCTAGACAATGCTGGCGATCAAGTGATGGAGATGGCTTGGAACAGCCAAAGCGAACTGTTTGAGCAAAGCTACCAAGGGTTAATGTTCGGGCTTGAGGAAGCGGCAGCCCACGGCATCACCACCATTGGCGACGGTCGCATGTATTGGAAACGAGGTTGGTATGACGTTTGGCTAGAGGCCGAGCAAAATCAAGACTTAACGGCACGCGTGTCGCTGCGCCCTTGGGTATACCCATCGATGGCAATACCTTCTCAATTAGAAGTCTTTGAGAAGATGTATTCCGACGATAAAAGCCGTCTGTTACTTGTCGATCAGGTGAAAATGTACAGCGACGGCATCTTTATCAACGGCACCGCCAAAACGCTCGCACCCTACTTAGATACTTATCTTCCCCAGTCTCCTAATGGCTTGAACTATATTCCACCAGAACAAATGAAAGAGTGGCTAACTGCGCTCGAAAAAATAGGGTTTAGCGCCCACATTCATGCCATTGGTGATGGTGCCGTTCGTGAATCGCTTGATGCGATAGAAAGCATTCGCAAACAAGGTTCAACCAAGCCCTACACCCTAACCCATGTCGAATTAATCAATGATGAAGATGTGCCACGTTTTCGCCAATTAGACGTGACCGCAGATTTCCAAGTCGGCTCTGATTACGTTGCAAGGCATCAACACCAATGGGCCGAAGCTTTCCTTGGTGCTCGCCGTGCTAAAGCCATGATGAACCTCGACGCGATTCTCAAGACCGACGCGAATATCACCTTAAGCAGTGACTGGAACGTACACGACATCAACCCATTGGTCGGCATCGCGAACAGTTTAATCATGGGTAAAACGGGCCTAACTGATATCTACACGGCTATCGACGCTTACACGATTAATGCCGCTTCTAGCTTGGGCATCGACGACATCACTGGATCTATTGAGGTAGGAAAATCAGCGGACTTCGCCATTCTCGACCGAGACATAACGACCATATCTGCAAGACAAATAGCCAAGACTCAGGTGTTGATGACGGTGTTGCGCGGAAGTGTGGTTTACGAAAAATAGAACCAACAAGCACGTCGAATTGGTTATCGCAACTCAAACGAAAACGAAAACGAAAACGAGCCAGCTTAATCAGCTGGCTCGTCTGTTATTCACATATGTATTTTAGTTCTGTTACGCGTTGGTCTCTTTTAGTGCTTTCTCATTTGATTCTTGCTTTTCATCCAGAGCAAAGTAGATCTTCGATACAATCACTTCAGCAACCAAAATTGTAAATACCACAGCGAAGAACGCAACTACACCGCCCCAAGGGCCTGTGAAGCTCACCTTGTCACCGAACATAAGGTTTATCGCTTCTAGCATGACGAATTTTGAGCCAACAAGAATAATGTATGTCGACAGTGCTCGATACACCTTAGGTGCCGTTCCAGATTTCTGTTTGAAGTAATCCGCTACCTTGTGTTCTAAGCCAATAGAGAGCTTCAACAATAACTGCAGCAGCAACGCCGCTATCAAAGAAATAGTGAAAGATTCAATGTTGACGAAGTCCCAGTACTCATCGAAAAAGTTAAGCACTACTAAGTCCACCAGCACGGCTAACGTGTAACCTACGAATAGACGTTGTGGTGTGTTGAATCCGTAAACTTTGTCTGATTTAGTCATTCTGTCTCTCTCTAATTTGATAAGTCGCCTTGATTTGAAATACATCTTAGCGTTCGAATCGAAGCAAAACTTACCATTTCATGACACCACTCAAAATCATTCACGACATTAATGAATCGTCATAGTGTCCTCGCGCCTCCACCTTCAATAATCCTGATCGCCCACGTATCACTGTAAAGTAAAATGGCACTCTCGAGTGATCTGCTACTACCAAGTAACCTGCCACTACCAACTAAAGAAAGAATAGCGACGCTAAATGGATGACCTTTATTTAAGCAATGAGTGTGTTAATTGAAATCTTGCGTCCAATAAGACATCTTCGATGCATCTGACTTACTGGCTTTGTATCCAATCCCCATCTTTGTGTGTCGGCTATTCATCACGTTTTGGCAGTGACCTTCGTGACCAGCCCAACTATTAAGACCGGCATTGTTAATTTGCCCATCACTTCGTGGACTGGTGTAACCGAAAATAGGAATCACAACCGAATTGGATGAGAGGACAAACGCATTCTGACCAGAACTGTTCACAACAAAGTGACCTTGAGCATCTCTTCGGTACTGCTCATCTGAGTTCAACTGGGCATTACTCGCCGTATTATTGTCCCAAGCGATAGGAGCTGCTGGTGGGTAGTTACCACTCGAAAACGATGAACCAAAGGCATCACAATAACGTTGTGTCGACCTCGCACAATTTGTCGAGATAACAGATTGGTACTTGATACTGTTCTGACTTAGATCTTCTGGAATATTCACAATTCGGCACCATTTTTCATCGGCAACGCCTTGACCGGGCATCCCCCAAATCGCACCATTCAATAATTGATTTGTATCTAGTGAAGCGAAATCGATGAGAGTGTCGCTATTAAGCTGACCTAGATCCAAATCGATCTTTCCAGATGAAGTGTTCAACTCAAAGATCGAGGCCCCAACCTCCTTAGCTGCTGCGTTAATTTTGTCGCGCTGTAATAATTCCCACGAATCACCAAACCGCTCTTTTGACTGCTCTCCATAAGCTTGAGCGATAAAATCGTAAGTAGGTAAATTAGACTCTGTCCCGCTCCCATCTTTGGAAACTACGCTGCCAACGGTTTTAAATTCCAACGAACTGTCGAACACCGCATCGTTAAACACATACGATCCCAAGAGCTCACTAGAACAAGAGTTACTTTGCATATCGTATCGATATTCAGAAATTGTACCGTCCACAAGTAACTGATGATCCTTCCTTTGCGCGCTTAATCCTGTGGTTTCGTAACAGTGCCAATCGTTAACAAAGTTGCTGCCATTATCGATAACGATTGTTGGTACAGCGATAGTCACATCAACCTCCTGAGTATCTCCACTCTTGAACGCAGGCAGCTCATTTTTGACGGTAATAGATGAGAAATTTCTGATTGGATCCGTTTCTTCGATAAAACCTTCGATCGCAAAAATCATATTGTTGCTAAGAGCTTTAATGTCAGGCTGCTGAGAGGTAGATGATGAGCCGGTATTACTTGGATTACTTGGATTACTTGGAACATTAGCGTTATTAGACGTTGTGCTGTCACCTCCTGATGAACTCTCTCCACCACAACCCGTAATAATCAGTGCTAGAAGGGCGACTGCCGAGATATTTTGTTTTTTCATGAGTTAATCCTTAAGCATATATTTTTCTTGATGTAAGGATGTTGCCTCATAGAACGAACTTAAATTTCAGACCAATGTCAGAGCCCCTAAATACTGACACCGATTTAACATTTTATAAGATATTGTCAATTTAACGTTCGACCTATAAGTGGATGAACTCATTCAGTATTTTCATTAAGCCTTCCGTTTTAGATCCAGTTACAGTTCGGTAAATTGACTCTCAACACAAGGTGACGACGATTTGAAATACACCTTAACGTTCGAGTAGGAAAAACTTAGAAATATTGAAAAGCACCAAAAGATAAGTCTCGTCATTGCTTGTCACCAAATGGCCATTCTTCAAATGCTGCGCCCCATATGATGACCCCATCAGCGACACACACTCATTTCCAAAAGGTGCAGACTATGAAAAAGCTAATCACTAACGCGAACGTATTTAACGGTGTTGATAACAACCTAATCGAGAACGTATCACTTCTTATTGAAGACAACTTGATTACTCAAATTGGCAAGGTTGATGCAACGTTAGCGGATGAAATCATTGATGCTCAAGGTGGCACAGTCATGCCAGGCCTGATTGATGCGCACGTTCATATCACGCTCTCTGCCTCTTTTAATGTCATTGATACGATGACTCGTGAAGAAGTGGCGATTCGCTCAGCAAAGATTTCAGAAGAGATGTTAATGCGCGGCTTTACTACCATTCGCGACGTGGCGGGCAATACGCTTGGCCTTAAAAACAGTATCGACAAGGGCTATGCGACTGGCCCACGCATTCTTCCTTCAATGGCGGCTATCTCACAAACCTGTGGTCACTCCGATTACCGTCAAAACCAAGCACAAGAGCGTTTAGCAAACGGCCATGAAGACTCACCAATGATGAAGCAAGGCTCAATGAAAGTGGCCGATGGGCGTTCAGAAGTATTGAAAGCGGTGCGTGAACAGCTATTCATGGGCGCATCACAAATCAAGATCATGGCTGGCGGTGGCGCATCTTCAACCTTCGACCCGCTAGACACATTGCAATTTACATCAGACGAGATGAAAGCCGCAGTTGAGGCCGCTTCAGATTACGGCACTTATGTCGCTGCGCACATCCACACCTCTGATGCGATGCGCCGAGCAGCTGAAGCGGGCGTGATGTCTTTCGAACACGCGACCATCATGGACGACGACATTGCCGAAATCATTAAAGAGAAAGGCATTTGGGTGATTCCTTCTTACTTTACCTCTTCATTGATTGCAGAGCGTAAGATCCCGCTGCCAAATGAAGAGACATACCGCAAGACAGAACGCGTAGGCAAAGCGATGTTCAAGTCAGCAGAACTGATTAAGAAATACGACATCCAGAACATCGCTTTTGGCACTGACTGTGTAGGTGAAACCAACGTTCACGCGACACAATTGAATGAACTTGGTGCGATTGAGCAAGTATTCGATACCATCACCGCGCTTCGCATGGCGACATCAAACTGTGGTCGCTTGTTCGAAATGTCGACCTACCAACACCCATACCAAGAAGGCAAGTTAGGTCAGATCGTTGAAGGCGCGTATGCCGACCTATTGATCATCGATGGCAACCCACTGGAAAGTGTTGCATGTGTGGCGAACACAGAGACACAAAAACTGATCATGAAAGACGGCAAGGTGTACAAAAACACGCTTTAACCTCGAAAAGCGCTCGTCCATTCACCATAAAAGCAACAAATCTAAAGCAAATAACCGAGATGACTAACTTGGTTGTTTGCTTTTCTTTGAATCGCCTAAAACTGATCTCGCTTTCGACCAACAAACTCTGACAACAACTCGATTCTATTTTAGATCAGCATAAATTGTGGTTGGAAAACCAAGGCGGCGAACGAGCACAATTAGGTAATACCGATCTAAGTAATCTAGCGCTTCAAGATGTTGACCTTCGTTGCGCCAACCTGATACGTACTGATTTTAGTGGCGCCGATTTATCGGGTGCGGACATGAATGAGGCTGACATCACCTATGCCAATTTCAGCCACGCGAACCTCAACAATACGAGCTTCCGCGATGCTGACCTACGTAACGCCAACATGAGTTACGCCCAAATGCTCAACGTCGATTTACTGCGCGCCGATTTATTCCGTACCGATTTCAGCAATGCCCAAGTCAGTGACTCTGCTTTCAAACGAATCGACACAAGCAATACCATTATTGAGTTGCGAGATCCTACCCGACAGTGTCTCTCTGCCAAGTAGGTTCAAGCAGCGATGATCTCCAATGCGCTGATATTGTTGCATATTCATTCGATTATTCGATAAATACCGAATTGGACTGGGCACTCACCTACTGAACTCAGGTCGTAATAGCAGATCTCGCACCCCATATCACTAAGCATCGAACGACATTGTTCTTACTTGGTTTTTTGTTCTTACATATTTTCGATTCTCATGTATTATGTGCGCCCATAATTGTATGACAAATATGTAGCGCCGTTTCTGTATGACCAAAGCCACCAACCACGCGATTTTGCTCTTAGTATTCGCCAACCTGCTCGCCTCCTTTTCAGACGTTTCACTAAAAGTACTGAATGGCGAAGTGCCCACGTTCCAATATGTGTTTATCCGCCAGCTATTGAGCGTGATGTTGCTGCTCCCTTTTTGGCTAAAGCTACCCAAAGAGACGCGCATGCAAGGTGGTTGTCGCATCAATTTTTTGCGGGCTCAATTCATCCTAATGGGAAGCGGCTGCGCAATGATTGCCATCACACACCTAACGTTGGCGACCGCAAATGCGATGTTCTATGTTGGGCCCATTCTGATGCTCCCGCTTTCTATTGTTTTACTGAAAGAGAAGCCGACATCATCAAAAGTGGTGGCGACATTGATTGGTTTCGTGGGTGTGTTAATCGTGTTGCGTCCAGAGCAATTTCACTGGGCCGCTATTGCAGGGTTAGGCAGTGCGCTCGCCATGGGTGTCGGCAATATTTTGATTAAACGTCTTCACGCAGAACAACACATTATCTCGACACTATTTTGGACCAGTGTGATGACTCTACCGCTGGCGTTGGCTCTTGCTCTACCTGCATGGGCGGCGATTGAATGGCGTCATGTTGGGTGGATTATGGCAATCAACCTGTTCGTTCTTGGATACCATGCCCTTGTGGTGGTGGCTTATAAAAAAGCACCAGCAAACCAAATTGCTCTCGCGGAATACTCGGGGTTGGTGTTCGTGACCTTATTTGGCGTGATGTGGTTTGATGAGATTCCAGACATGTTGACCCTTGTCGGCATCAGCCTGATCGTCATTCCGATGATGCCAATAAAGTGGAAGAAGTACTTCAGTAAGCCAAATCAAACGGCGCTTGATATAGAAGCCAATCAGACTAAGTCTTAATTGCCAGCAGCATCCTTGCAGCGCATCGAGCTAACCCACTTTCGACCTATTCAAATGAGAAAAGGGACCGGTATTTCTACCCGTCCCTTTTTTATTTTCGTTTGTATAAGGTGTTACTTAAGCTTGAACACCAACACTTTGTTGTATGCCGTTACCATCAGTAAGTCTTGCTGTTTCCCGCCAATTTCTAGGTTGCTGATATGGCCCGCATCAATAGCAATGAAGTCTATCTGCTTACCGTCTTTATCGAACACACCCACGCCACCGTGCGCTGCAACAAATAGGTTGTCATCGGCATCAACAGCGACACCATCAACCATAGGTTCAGAGCCAGACTCCGCCTTCACTTGAGCAAACTGAGTCTTATTGCTGAGTGACTCTCCATCAACATCAAATCGGTATACCCAGCCATCAGATGTGTCGGCAACGTATAAAGAAGATTCATCAGAAGAAAAAGCGATGCCGTTTGGTAACTTGAACTCTCCAGTGATCAACTTTAGATCACCATTTAGGTAACGATAAACGCCATTAACCGCTTGCTCTGGTTCTGCCTTTGCTGGGCCGTAACCTTGGATACCAAACGGAGGATCGGTAAACCACACGCTTCCATCGCTATTAACGGTTAAATCGTTCGGGCTATTAAGCAGCTTGCCGTTATACGTTGCAGCGACAATCACTTTCTCTCCGTTGCCCTGACGGTACGACAGCTTTCTATCATGGCGGGCAGCCCACAGGTTGCCTTTGGCATCAATATCGAGACCATTGGCATAGCCAGAATTGTCATCAAAAACGCTCAACTTGCCGTTAAGGTCGTAAGAATAGGTTGTGTTATTTGGAATATCGCTAAACAAGAAACGTTGATGTTCCACATCCCATGTAGGGCCTTCAACAAAGCCGAATGAGTCTCCAACCAATGTTGGGTTGCTTTCTACAACAGAGGCAGCTGAAACATTCATAGAGGCAGCCTTTGCAGCGGTAATAAGTAGTAATTTGTTCATTGTTCTTCTCCTTTCTGTTTACGTTTTGAATCTTAGTTGCTTGAAGGAGTGAGAAAAACAGTACAAAATGACTTCACTGTTTACTAAATGGTGTTAATGATGAATTTGATTTATATGCAGACCTTCTTGACTGTCGCCGAAGAGCAAAGCTTCACCAAGGCCGCTGAAGTATTGGATGTGTCAAAAGGTTTGGTGTCTCGGCATGTACAACGACTCGAAGAAACATTGAATTCTAAGCTGTTTCACAGAACGACTCGTTCTATCAGCCTCACGGAAGTGGGTGAAGAGTTGTATTCGAAAGCGAAGCAAATTCAACTATTAGCAATCGAAGCGGAAATGCGTGTCTTAGACATGACGCAGGAAGTGGCAGGCGATTTGAAAATTACCGCCCCGATAGAGTTTGGGCGTGCGCTTTGTCGTCATATCATCCCTACTTTCAAGCAAGAGTATCCAAAAGTGGATTTGATTCTCGACTTTGGGCCGATGAAAAAGAAGATAGAGTCTGGCGACTTTGACATTGCTTTCCGAGCTTACGATGAATTGCCTAATGATGTGATTGCCAACGATCTCGGGCATATCCGCAATGTTCTGGTTTGCAGTGCAGGTTACGCATCGACTAACCCACTCGCCACCACCAAAGACATCCATAAATGCAGCTTCATTCTTAACAGTCAAAATGAACGTTGGAATCAGCTGGAGTTGATCAATGGCGAACAAACCTACCATGTTGAAGTAACCGGAAGCGTTAGCTCTAATACCTACAGTTCAATTTTAGAGTTAGCGATGCAAGGGATAGGTGTCGCCAGCTTGCCGTTCTATCAAGTTGAAGAGCAGATCAAACAAGGTAAGCTTATTCACGTGTTCCCAGAATGGTCGATAAAAGCCCAAAAGCTAAGCCTTATCTATGCTCAAAGAAGAGTAACACCGCAGAAGTTGGTCACTTTTAACCGAGCGGTAAAAGAGTGGTTGGATTCGAATAACGCTTATACGTTGTGAGTTTTAGAACGCTGAATTTTTCAATTGGAACGCTTGGACGTTCCATTCATATCAGGCGCAATCACAATACTTTTCAATAGCTAATGAGCTGACTGTACTCGTCGATTTTGAAACACCCTCCCCCTCTAACTCCCCCTCAAGTTGAGTTCATCACCCCCTCTAGATTGACGACCGAGGGGGAGAATCTTCTTTGGCGCTGAATGTGAAAATGCGCATGTCGCCATCGGCATTCAGTTCCTCCCCTTTCCACGAAATCATAATGGGTCGAAAATACGGATTAAGGGGAGATTAGGAGGGAATTTGAGGTTGGTGTGATTACCGAGGGAGGTTGGGCTAACACGGATTTGCCCCAAAATCAGCTAGACCAAATACTCTACAAGATCTGTGTCGTTCATTTTACCCTACAAAAAGTTATCCTATATGATGCAACTCAACACGATTTGACCTTTATTATGATTATTTGACCTGTCAGGTTGCCTATTTAATTGGTTTAATCATCAGATCCTCTTGCTGAGGATAATAAACCACTGAAAATATTGTTAATATCCTTTTTATTTATCAGTGAAGTCGACTCCCATGAGATATGAATCCGCTCCTGTAGCTCCAGAAGAAAGACAAGAAACCACAACAGAACGTGCAGTACGTCAACATCGAGAACGTCAGGAAGAGCTGAGATATACCGCGAGCGATGAGAAACGATGGGCTGAAAATAGAGAGCGTGTTCTTGCTGAACGCGAAGCTGCCCAACAAGCTTACGACCTAACAGAAAAAGAATGGAACGATGATTTACAAAAGCAAGCTAAAGAATATCAGTGGGACACCTCTCGACAAGAGAACGTGAGTATTGCGGTACTGACTGTTGAAGAAGGTAACGAGTATTTAGACTTGCTCATCAAAGACTCGCATGGACAGCTTTCGAATGGCAAGGACTACACTGGCGTAGGTATGGGGCTTAAAGGCGCTTATGAGGTCGCTAAAGAGCTTGGCGGTTGGGGGGCAACCGCTAAAGCTGTCAATATCAATGGTGTAATGAATATTGTGGTTGAGAACTACAAGCCTAAATATTTAGACCTAGGTATCCGTTGGCAAGAAGCAACACCACAATTGCTTAAAATTGGTCACGCCCTAAATACCGTTCAAGGCAATGTCAGTTTCTTGAAAGGCAACATCTATGTAGAGCTTGTGTTTAGTGGTGCGGTTAATGCAGTTAACTACATTTTACATGATGAAAAAACGCTAGGTGAAGTGGTCGGCCAATTTACAGCGGATATATCTAAAGGTGTGGTTGCAGGCGTAATAGCTCAAGGTGCTACTTTAGTATTAAGAGCTGGATTAACCCTAGCGTTTGCTACCCCGCCTACAGCATTGTTACTAGGTTTCTTTGCCATAAGTGCATTTTACATTGGTAAGAAAGTATCTGAAGTAGATGACAAATATAGATATACTGAACCAATGAAAAAAGAAGTAGAGAGATTAATTGATGAAAATTAACCGCTTAAAGGCATTTGCTTTCTGTTTGATTTTTTCATCACTTTTTCTGCTATCGGCTCACGATGTTATGGGGGTGTTTGATGCACATAAACTGCTTCATGATAAAATAGTCGTAAGTGGGGCGATTAATGATGCTTCTACATTTACTTTTTCTTGGGCAATGTTTGTTATGTCTGTATTCATGGTCATCTGCCTGATTACAGGGGAAAAGCTCCTCTGGATACCCAAGATATTTATAATCATTCTTGGGAGTATAACTGTATTAGCTTTTCTAACCGGCTGGAAGGTAAATGGAGCATTGAAGGTAAAACTTCATGAGAAAAGCTATATCGAATGCACCTCTGAACAAGAACTCACATTAAAATCCTCAAGTCGGACGTATGTTTTAGACCCTAGCTTGTGTGATTAAATTATTTTTCATGCTCTTGGCACAAGCTACGCTGTTAGCGTATGTACGCGTCATGCGCTAACTCTCCCAAAGCTATTATTCAATACTTGAAGTTATCCATTAATTGCTAATATTCTATTTGTCGTAACGCATTTTTGTCCAGAAACGTTTTTAAAATTGATCAAACTCTATTGTCCTCCGACAACAATGGCTAGATATAGAGCGAGCATAGGGTCAGATAGAGTTTAAAAGTAGGTAGTGGTTAGGGGGGAGTTGGTGATCTTAATTACACATCCCTGTGTAACGTATTTTGAATGTCAGCTGGCTTTAAAGAGCTTCATAAATTGACTAAAGCGTGGAATCAGGTTTTGCACAGTCGGCGCATCGGGAATCTCATTTACAAAAATCATAAAGCGCTGTGCTTTACTTTTATCACCTTGAGCAGTCCCTGCTAGTATTGCTTGAGCTAAAATTACATGCTCAGCGGTAACGTCCTTATTCGAAAATTCGTGAATCAACATAGAAAATCCTAATAAGTATAAATACGGATATAATAATACAATATATTGATGTTTATATCGATAGCTTATGGCATTCATCAATGTCAGATTTGTGTAAAAACAATACTGGACAGTGAGCTTAGTGACTTTCCATACTTATGCTAATTCGTGATTTGCTAATACTTGGTTCTCCGAAGCTCATTTCTGTCCAGATGCTTCGTAGGATGAATTTTTACCTTTGGCACTTCCTTTCTCGAAAGTGCCTTAAACGTTTCATTAGGTATGGCACGAGTAATACAACTAGCTAATGTGAAAAACAGGTACATTGCTCACCAAACAGCGATAAAAAAAATTCGTTTCCAAATTTTGAAATAGACCCAGTAAAGCGCAGTGTTATTTTTTGTTATTGGGGATCTACATGCCCAGAACAAGTATAGGACTGACCATCAACACCACGAATAGCGATCTGGTAGTTCAGCGCCAATCCATTGCCGACGATATCTGACAGGCCCTCAGTTTCTGGATTGTTCATGCGATCGTGGTACATCTGACAAACGTGTTCTTCACCATGCCATTTTGATTGCACCTCTTCGATTCCATCAGCCTCGATGTCTACGCGAGCAACTCCATTTGTGCGCTTGGCTGCTTTAGTCGTGATGATCGTCGTCGTCATTGATGTATAACGGATACCATCGATTTTCGAACTGGCTTCGGTAAGTTGGTCGTGGTCTGCGTGTGTGATAATTGGGTCAGACACGAAGGCGTTCGCAGCCTTTACCTTTAAGCTGGTACAGCCAGTAATTGTCACAAGTGCAAGTGCGATAGCTGTTAAACCAATGGTTTTGATTGAGGTCATTTCATTGTCCTGTTAGTCATTCTGTCTGGGGTTTACTATAAACAATAAAACACTGTATTATTAGTTCAAACTATGAATACTAACTTACCGATAATAGAAAGCCGCGACTAGGATTGGTTACTTGTTTAAGGCTGCTCTAAGTCTAACTCTTCACGTGGTTGGTCGTGAATGTCCTTTGGGATTCGTATCATAAGGGCTATGTTAGATCCGGGTTATCCATAAGCTTTGTTAAATTAGAAAAAGCGCAACTCAATTTTATCCAAATCCAATTCAACACACCCAAAACAAAAAGGGATTGGTATCTCTACCAATCCCTTCACTACTTGTTTATAAAGTAACGGTTCTTATTCTCTACAAGCTCTCTATTGCCTTTTGTACCGCAGGGCCAATCTGACGCTTACGCGAAGTGACGCCTTCTAATGTCAGCATGTCGCTTGTTGGTTCAGCGTTGAAAGCCGATTTGATGACTTGATAGTCGCTTTCATCCACCCACAATAAGTTCGCTTCTTTGTTCTTGGTATCTGTGATTGAAAAGAACAGATGGTCTAGCCCGTTCTCTTTTTTGTAAGTCTTCATTGCTGCTAGAAGATCGTCTTTACGGTCAATCAGTTGTTGAGCCATTAGTGTTTCAGCAACACCGATACCCACCTGTTTGCCACCGTACTTAAAGTTTTTGTAATCCAGCGTCAGAATGGTTTCAGATGAAAGGTGGCTAAGATCTGACTTAGCAACCAACATCTGTTGACCGAAGTCTTCGATATCTGAAATGCCTGCAACCTTCGCCAGCTTCTCTGCGTATTCACGATCATGATCTGTTGTAGTTGTTGATTGGAATACCACTGTGTCAGAAAGAATCGCACCCAAGCCAACACAAGCGAGGTGTTTAGGTAATGTCACATCGAGCTTTTCAGCATTGTCAGCCAGTATAGTTGCAGCTGAACCCCAACCTCGGATATCCATCTCGACAATCTGCGGGGTGTTAATTGGAGAGCCACCAATCGCATGATGATCGACCACTGCCACAATGGATGCTTGATCAATAGTTGGTGCTAATTGAGTCACTTGGTTGAAGTCAACCAGCCCCACTCGGTATGAAGAGTAACCTGTCTCTACACGTGGAGATTCCGCATTACAGTAGTTCAAGATGAAGGTGGATTCTGGATTGATAGGCTCAGGTACTGTCGCTGTACCGCCATAGATATGAGCCGCGAGCATCGCAGACATTACCGTGTCGCTGTCTGGGCTTAGGTGCCCTGTCCATACGAGATCTTCACTGTTTTCATTGGCAGATTGTTGAAGACTGAAAGCATAGCTTGCTGAGCTAAAAGACATAATTACGGCTGCAACGACAGGGGTTAGCTTCACGGGTATTTCCTTATTTGAATACGACATAGAAGCCCATAAGCTAAACACCAAAAATTTCAGAACCGTGTCACTAATATTTCAGATTTACTTCAGTGAGTAACGAAATGTAATTTCCCTCACTTTGAGAGTCTTCTTCTCCCATCAATTGTACCTCCCCCTTTCTATTACACGCCCGCCACAACCAATTTTGGATTAGTTCAGCTTTTCATTATTTCACAATGAATTTCAATGAACCCTAATAATAAGAAAGCTAAGACACTGATTTATTGACCACATAACATCATCAACCCACATATTAGAAATAAGATAATCTTATTAAAAATGGATTATCGAAAGGCACAAAAAAGGCTAAAAAGCAGCCTTATTGAGTAAGCATAAATGTGACATTCAATCATCGAGATCGAGGTTCTGTTCCTCCCCTTTCCCATTACTAGTAAGGGATCGTAGATGTACACCAAGGGGAGGTTAGGAGGGAATTCTAGTGCTTGTACCTAAAGGTATTGCTGTCATCAACAATCTCGATTTTGACAGGCACGGTGCCTTGTTTAACGTTGCCGATTTTTGCAAATGCCTTGTGCGAAAGGTCGATCACTCGGCCTTTTACATAAGGGCCTCGATCATTAATTTTCACATCAACAGACTTGTTATTGTCTGTATTGATCACTCTCACGATAGTGCCAAAGGGCAAAGTTTTATGAGCCGCAGTATTCGCATTCATATTATAGGTCTCACCACTTGCTGTGAGCCTTCCATGGAATTTATCGCCATACCAAGAAGCTTTACCAGCAAGAGCATGTGACTTGGCATATTCCTTTGTTTTAGAACTGCCGACAGCCGACGTTGAGGTGCATCCGGCTAATATCATAAGAACAAGAGCGGTAAAGATAATATGTGATTTTTTCATATGGTTTGTGTGCGCTAATCTCTGCATGTTTCTCTATTTTCGTTGTTGTTGGTTAGCAATATAATGCTGAGTATAGTCACTGCTCAGCCAAGGCTACCATTCGGTATGATGACGGAATGTTTTCATGAACGACACTTTCTTCCGTCATATTCATGAAAGGTTTTATCGTCAAAACGTCAACTTTAACAACGTCTTAAATTTGTACATTTCTCAATCACTTCATGTAGATAAGTCACTCAGCCAAACATCCAAATACAAAAAAGGATTGGTATCTCGACCAATCCTCTTTAGGGGATGTTTCGTTTTTCTGCCTATGGTAGGTAGATAACGCGATTACTCGTAATCAGTCACGTACGCTTCTTCTCGGCTGTATAAGTTACGCTTTACTGGTTTGTACCGAATTCGTCATCGATTTGGCTTTAGTTTCAGGCACCAAAGACATCAACCCGGTAATAACAAGAGCAGCAACACCCGACATCGTGACTGGTGAGCCAAATATGCTTTGCACTAGCTTGGGTGCTTCTTTCAATAAATCCGGTACTAGCATTACCCCCAGTCCTAAACCTAATGAGATGGCAATCGTCATGATTCTGCGACGATCCAGCTTCTCACTAGCGATAATCTTGATGCCCGCCGCAGCAACCGTACCAAACATCACCAATGTCGCTCCGCCTAATACTGGCTTTGGAATCGTCATTAATACCGCGCCTAAGATGGGAAATAGACCTAATAGAAAAAGAATTGCCGCAATGAAGTAGCCAATGTAACGACTCGCAATCCCCGTAAAATGGATCACACCATTGTTCTGGCTGAAAGTCGTGTTTGGAAAAGTATTAAATACAGCGGCGATAAGCGAGTTCACGCCGTCACCTAGCACGCCAGCTTTGAGTCGATTGATGTATTTTGGACCCTTAACTGGTTGGCCTGAGAACATACTGTTGGCGGTAAGGTCGCCCGTCGTTTCAATAACAGTAATCAAGTAGATAAAAGCAATAGGAAGGAAGGCTTGCCAATCAAAAGCGAAACCGTATTTAAATGGGACTGGGATACTCAATAGCGGTTGAGATGCAAAAGAAACCATTGGCGCTTTGCCCATCAGAATAGCAACGCCCCACCCTACAACCAATCCGACTAAAATCGACGACAGCCTTACCATGGTGTTGTTGCTTAGGTTAAGTGCCACTATGGTTCCGAGCACAATCGCACCCAACATCAGATTGCTTCCAGAACCAAAATCTTCTGCGCCAACACCACCAGCGATATCAGTGACGCCGACTTTAATCAAAGAGACACCAATCGTCGTGATAACGATGCCGGTCACAACGGGCGTGATCACTACTTTGAGTTTTTCGATAAAGCGCGATAGGACGATTTCGACAAATGCACCAAAGAAGCAGACACCAAAAATGGTGGCGAGCATCTCATCCGGCCCACCGCCATTTGCTTTAACAAGAAAACCCGCACCTAAGACAGAACCTAAGAACGCAAAGCTGGTCCCTTGGACACAGATCATCCCTGCGCCAACTGGCCCTATTTTTCTAGCTTGTATAAAAGTGCCAACCCCAGACACCATCAATGCCATGCTGATCAAATAAGGGATGTGTTCACCCAACCCTAAAACACCGCCAATAATGAGCGTGGGTGTGATAATTCCAACAAAGCTGGCTAATACATGCTGCAGCGCCGCGTAACTGGCTGCTTTGACTGATGGTCGATCGTCTAATCCGTAGATCAATTCACTGTTCTGTTCCATGTGACTTCCTTTATGTATTTTTTATTGTATACAATTTACATAAAGGCAATAGAGCAACATATATGCCAATGGTTTAACATCATATTTATCAATCAGTTAAGTTTTCGCTCAAGCCAATGCTGCACTATAGATCAACAATGTCGGCTTGTTTTAGTGCAACCGATAGTTTATCCGATGTTCCTAAATTAAGCCCTACAGACACAAAAAAAGGATTGGTATTGCTACCAATCCTCTTTAGGGGGTGTTTCGGTTTTTCTACCTATGGAAGGCAGTAACGCTATTACTCGTAATCAGTCGCGTACGTATCTTCGTATGTGTGCGAGTAGAATTCGAATAGGTTGCCAAACGGGTCTTCTAGGTAAACCATTTGTGCTTGTTTTAGTTCGTCTTCTGGGTGGTAACGCATGATGTCCATACGAACCTTACCGCCATACTCTTCAACGCGCTTGATAGCTGAATGGAACTGTTCTTTTGGAAGCTGTAGACAGAAGTGGAAGATGCCTAGGCGAGAGAAATCAACTTCGTGACGCTCTTGGCGATCTTTCATTTCGAACAGCTCAACACCGATGCCATCAGATGTGACTAGGTGTGCAATGTTGAAGCCTTTGAAGCCTTCACCAAATACTGCGATACACATACGGCCGATTGCTGATTCGCGCTCTTCCATTACTTTGGTGTTGTTCATTACGATTCTTAGACCCAGCGCTTTCGTGTAAAACTCGACTGCTTTGTCCATGTCGCCAACCATGATGCCTACGTGATTCATTTTCATAACTTGCTCCAAATTCGTTTTTAATTCTGTGCGTTTCGAAGACTGGCTTCGATGTTTCGTTTCGATGGAGAGAGTATATGGAGATGTGACGATTAACTGAAATTATCATAAATTATATTAATGATAATTTTTTGTTATTTACAGATTTAGCATCAAATCCCAGCTCGCTGAAAGAAGCCATGCCTGCCCTTGCCTACTTACCTACTTACCTACTTAGATACTTAGATACTTAGATACATAGAGGCTTACGTGAATAGAGATAAGCCGAAATAAAGAACAGCCTAAAGAGCATAGCTACCCAAATAGAACGTAGCCCTAGTTTGATAGCTTTTGTCGATAGCGATCTTCTTACGAAGATAGGATTTGCCTATTGAATCTATAGAAATGTCCGATTTCACTAATTTTCGGTGCGAATGCAATATAGCTCCATCGACGCGGGATAGCGTTAAACACTACAAATTAGAAAGAGAGTCGAATCATGATCAACACAGAAATTAAACCATTCAACGCGACAGCATTCAAAAACGGCGAATTCGTAGAAATCACTGAGCAAGACGTTAAAGGCAAGTGGGCTGTATTCTTCTTCTACCCAGCAGACTTCACGTTTGTATGTCCAACTGAGCTAGTTGACCTACAAGACAAATACGCAGAGCTTCAATCTCGCGGCGTAGAAGTTTACTCAGTATCAACTGACACGCACTTCTCTCACAAAGCATGGCACGATACTTCTGACAAAATCGGCACTATCGAATACTTCATGGTAGGCGACCAAACAGGCAACATCACAAATAACTTCAACGTTATGCGTGAAGGTCAAGGCCTTGCAGACCGTGCAACGTTCCTAATCGACCCTGAAGGCGTTATCCAAGCAATGGAAATCACAGCTGAAGGCATCGGCCGTGACGCAGAAGACCTACTACGCAAGGTTAAAGCAGCACAATACGTAGCCGCTAACCCAGGTGAAGTTTGCCCAGCTAAATGGAAAGAAGGCGAAGAGACTCTAGCTCCATCTCTAGACCTAGTAGGCAAGATTTAATCTAAGCCTAGCTAACAAGAATAGCTAAACGGTTCTACAGGCGCGCTTCGGCCCCCCTCCTAAAGGGCAGTCGCGCGCCACCCTTTCAAAACATCAACACCACAATATTTGCCGACTTGCGCCCCCTTTTTATTTTCCTTTTTCAGCAAGAAGGTATTGGTCAATACCAAGACACAGAATTTAAGAGCAGGCACGATTATGTTAGATCAAGCAATGAAGCAGCAGCTAAAAGCATACCTAGAAAACCTAAAAACCAATGTTCAGTTAGTGCTTAGCCTGGATGGCAGCGACACCGCGAACAAACTTCAAGATCTGGCGAATGACATCTCGTCTTTAACCGATAAAATTGAAGTGACTCGCGATGACAGCGCAAGCACTCGCAGCCCTATCATGCAGGTCGTGAACCAAGAGAAAGGCACCGCGATCGGTTTTGCCGGTTTGCCAATGGGTCACGAATTTACGTCACTGGTTCTAGCACTGCTTCATAGTGGTGGTCACCCTATCAAGCTTGAAGCGGACGTAATCGAGCAAATTAAAGAACTCGATCAAGAGCTTAATGTAGAGATTTTTATCTCGCTCTCATGCCAAAACTGTCCAGAAGTGGTTCAAGCCTTCAATATGATGTCGGTGATTAATCCTCTGGTTAAGACAACGATGATCGACGGCGCAGCATTCCAAGATGAAGTGAAGTCTCGCGACATCATGGCAGTACCAAGTGTATTCGTTAATGGTGAGCTATTTGGTCAAGGCCGTATGTCACTGGCTGAAATCCTTAACAAGGTTGATTCAGGCGCAGCGGAAAAGAAAGCAGCAAACCTAAACCAACAAGCACCGTTTGATGTATTGGTTGTCGGCGGCGGCCCTGCAGGTTCTTCAGCGGCAATTTATGCTGCACGTAAAGGCATTCGTACTGGTGTGGTTGCTGACCGATTCGGCGGCCAAGTGATGGACACCATGGCGATTGAGAACTTTATCTCAGTAAAAGCGACAACTGGCCCTAAATTAGTGGCAAGCCTTGAAGAGCACGTAAAAGAGTACGGTGTTGAAGTGATGACTGAGCAGCGCGCTGCAAACATCATTGCAGCAGAAGACACTGAAGACGGCTACATCCACGTTGAGCTAGAGAGCGGCGCAACACTACGAGCTCGCACGGTTATCACAAGTACCGGTGCTCGCTGGCGTGAAATGAACGTTCCGGGTGAGCAAGAGTACCGCAATAAAGGCGTCGCTTACTGCCCACACTGTGACGGTCCTTTATTCAAAGGTAAGAAAACAGCGGTTATTGGTGGTGGTAACTCAGGCATCGAAGCGGCAATTGATTTAGCGGGTATCGTTGAACACGTAACCGTACTTGAATTTGCAGACACATTGCGTGCCGACCAAGTGCTTATCGACAAAGCGAACGCAACACCAAACATCGAAATCATCAAGATGGCACAAACAACGCAAGTGATTGGTGATGGCAACCGTGTAACCGGTCTGGAATACAAAGACCGCAACACCAATGAACTTAAACAGATTGAACTCGCAGGTATCTTTGTTCAAATCGGCCTGATGCCAAACAGCGAATGGTTGAAGGGTTCGAAAGTTGAGCTCTCACCACGCGGTGAAATTGAAATTAACGCTCATGGCGCAACATCAATGAAAGGTGTGTTCGCAGCGGGTGACGTAACAACCGTACCTTACAAACAGATCATCATTGCGATGGGTGAAGGTGCAAAAGCAAGCTTAGGTGCATTTGACCACCTAATTCGTAACTCAGCTCCAGTTAAAGAGGCAGAAACCGCTTAATCTTTACACTGAAAAGCTTAAAGCTTTTAACTCAAGTTCCTTAAATATTTGTTAACTTAATTCTTTACTGTTAACGACTTAGTCGACATTTAGACGCCACTCCTATGGATTTAGGAGTGGTTTTTTTCTTTGTGATTTACGCCGGTTGATAAAGCATAAAGGCAACCACCATCGCTAAGCTTCCGCCCAAGCAACGGTTCACAAACATCATCTTTTTTGGTGATTGCAGTAGCTTTTTAAGCATGGTGCCGCAATACGCCCACACCAACATGCACGGTACACCGGTAATCACCATACCCGCGATAATGGTCACCACTTGAATCAAGTAATCTGCATTCGGAGTGATGAACTGCGAAAACACGGTTAATGACGCTATCCAACCTTTAGGATTTAACACCTGCACCAACACACCCGACACAAAGCCTGAACGATTGTCGGTGGTGCTTTCTTCGATTTGCATATTCGCAATCGACCACGCCATGAACAGCAAATAAGCCGCACCCGCGTATTTCAAAATGCTGTATAGCTCTGGGTAAAGGGTAAATAGGCTCACCAAACCGACACTAGAACCCGCCAGTACGATGATGATGCCAACAGCGTTCCCAGAGATAAAAGGTAAAGTCGCAGCAAATCCATAACGACTTGAAATCCCAAGTAATGCGATATTGCCTGCCCCAGGGGTAATTGCAATTGATGTTGAAAATAGCAAGAACGCCAGCATTAATTGAGAGCTCATTTCCTCTCACTCCTAATAAGTAAAGTATTTATAGGGAGAGAGTTTACAGATTCGACTAGGAATTAAATTGCTATATAGGCTAATATTAATCCAAATTTGAGCAAGACTTTTCTAAAATAGCCATGAAACAGAAAGAATCCACCAAAGAAGTGTTAGATGACACAGATATCGCCATCTTAGAGCATATCCAGCAAGACGGACGCATGAGCAACAGCAAGCTCGCAGAGAAGGTCAACCTCAGCGAAACCCCATGCTGGCGTCGTTGGAAACGCATGGAGGAAACTGGCTATATCGATGGTTACGCCGCTAAGCTGAATCGTAAGAAATTAGGCTTTCATGTGGCTGGTTTTACTCTTGTGACCTTGGGTAACCATGAAGTTGAAAACACAGAACCATTCGAAGAATTTGTCGCGGTAACCGATTGGATTCCTATGTGTCACTGCATTGCAGGCGGCGCCGATTACATGGTGCAAGTGTTGGCCAAAGATTTGGAAGAGTACTTTGAGCGTATTAGCTCGATCAGAAGAGTCAAAGGCGTGAGTGCGATTCAGTCGAACATCTCAGTAAAAGAGTTGAAAAACAGCTATCGATTACCGCTTTCAGATTAGCTCCCTAAAACACATAAAACAAAAAGCCCAGCCGCGATAGATTTCTAAAGTCTAAGGCTCTGGGCTTAACGTTATTATTTACTGGGTTAACTGGCTTAGCTATTCACAAGGATGAGCTAGATGGATCAAGGCTAAACCACCGAGTGATGTTTCACGATATTTCTTGTTCATGTCTTTACCGGTTTGGTACATGGTTGCGATGACCTTATCGAGTGAGATCAAAGACTTGCAGTTTCGCTTCAATGCCATGCGAGATGCATTAATTGCCTTCATCGCACCCATCGCATTTCGCTCGATACACGGCACTTGAACCAAGCCGCCAATTGGGTCACAAGTCATACCCAATGAGTGTTCCATCGCGATTTCCGCCGCAATACAGATCTGCTCATTGCTGCCACCGCGTAGTGCCGTTAATCCCGCAGCCGCCATAGAGGATGATACGCCTACCTCACCTTGGCATCCTACTTCCGCACCAGAGATCGAAGCGTTAGTTTTGTACAGAATACCAATCGCGCCCGATACCGCTAAGAAATCTTTTAACTGCTTAGTATCCAACTCTTTAATGAAGCGATGGTAGTACATCAACACAGCAGGAATAACGCCCGCCGCACCATTGGTTGGTGATGTTACCACTTGGCCACCAGCCGCATTTTCTTCGCTAACCGCAAACGCAAACAAGTTAATCCAATCCATGATTTCCATTGGGTCGTTTTCAACCGCCGCATTCGCTTCTAACTTTTTCAGTAGGTTAGGCGCACGACGAGTTACGTTCAAACCACCATCAAGAATGCCTTCGGTTTCAAAGCCACGCTCCATACAACGACTCATCACTCGCCAGATTTGATCCGCTTTCTCTGAAATAATGTCAGCGCCTTCGAACTCCGCTTCATTTTTTAGAATCATACCACCGAGGCTCATCCCACTATTGTCAGCTTGTTGAAGCATTTCATCGGCGTTTTTGAACGGGAAAGGAACTTCTACCGCTTGGGTTTGAGTACCATTTTGCAGTTCATCAGCAGTTGCGATAAAACCGCCGCCAATCGAATAATAAGTTTCATCGACAATCACGTTGCCACTCTGGTCAAACGCAGTAATCATCATGCCATTTTCATGCAGAGGCAGATTGTCTTTGTGGAACAACATGTCGGTTTCGTAGTTGAAGGCAATGTGCTTGGTGCCCGCTAAATCCATCTCACCACTGTCTACGGCATGACGCATTGCTTGGTTTGCGCTGGTGATTTTGATGGTGTCTGGTTTATTGCCGAGTAGCCCCAATATTGTAGCTCTGTCGGTGTGGTGACCTATGCCAGTCAATGACAAAGAACCGTATAAATCCACCTGAATACGCGTCACTTCTGCGATTTTATCAGCGATTAATTGTGTGAAATGGAAACCCGCAATCATTGGGCCGTTGGTGTGAGAGCTCGATGGCCCAACACCAATTTTGTAGATATCAAAGATCGATAACATAGATATACCAGTAAAAAATCGGTCAATTAAGAAAGAGCGGCATAAAGCCAATCAGGGATAACAGTACAAGCAGCAATCGTCACAACAGCGAACACCAACAAGCCATAATGACTCGCGGTAGGCTTTGCAAACAAATGCTTTTGCTTTTCTATAAATTCATTTTGTTGCTCGGTTACCTCTCCCCAGAAGCGGCTCACAACAACACCTAACACTAAGAAAACCACAGTGCCAATCAAGGCAAACCAAGGCCAAGCTATTCCGCTGTATTTGGCGATGAATACGACGGCCACACTGCCAATACTGCCCGCAATTACGCCTTTCTCGTTTGCTTGTTTGAAGAACAAACCCAAGATGAAAGAGCCAAGGCGAATACCAACAAAAATAGAGGTTAAGCTCGCAATCGTTTTAAGCACTGATTCATTAGAAACAGCCAGTAACGCAGGCACAACAACCGACGCTGCAGCAACCAGGCTCATTTTTCTAGCCACTGATTCATAGTGCGCGTCAGAGGCTTGCTTACGGAAGAAGCGCTTATAGAAATCGAACGTTGCGACCGTCGCCATTGAGTTATAGGTGGAATCCAATGTCGACATTGCCGCAGCCGAAAGTGCTGAGATCACCAAACCAACAATGATTGGGTTGGTATGGTTAAACACAAAATCGAGAATCACTTCGTTGCTGTTTTCAAAACTGCTGTCTTGATAAAAGACACTTAACAGCACCCCCATCACAGCAAAGAACAGATAAACAAAAAATGCGCCGTAGCCACAAAGCAACATCGATTTTTGCGCTGTTTTAACACACTTAGTCGCCAATGTTCTTTGAATAATCAGTTGGTTAGTGCCATACACACTCAGGTGCAAGAAGCTCACAGCCACTACGCCGGCCCACAATGTGGTATCGACGCCTAAGTCAAAATCGAGATTGATGATATTCAAATGTTCAGGAGACAACATCTCGCCCGCATCGATTTTCATCAGCAATAAAACAAAGATCGCAATGCTGCCGATAATCAACACTGCTGACTGAAGCATGTCAGTCCAGATTACAGTCGAGATACCACCCGCATAGGTATACAACGCAGTAAATACGCTGATGTAGATGATCGCCTCAGAGATACTCACTGGCAGCACTTGCACTAAGATCAGGGCTACCGCATACAGAATAACCCCTGCCGAAATACACTGAACCACAATGAACACGATGGAATTGATCGTGCGAGCAACAACGCCAAAGCGGTGCTCTAGGTATTCGTAAATCGAGGTTAGGCCGAGCTTGTAAAACACCGGAACAAAGAAAAGCACAGTGAAAAAGATCACTATTGGATAGTTCAAATGTACGCTCATCGCTTCCATGCCTGAGCTATAAACCCAGCCCGGCATGCCAACGAACGTCATTGCGCTGATGTAGGTTGCAAGAATCGACACACCTGCCGTAAACCAACCAAACTGTTTTCCACCAGTCGAAAAGTCGCCACCGACGCTATAGCGCCTATTAACTAAGTAGCTGATAAACAAAGTAGTTAGCACATAAAGAGCAATAACCACAAAACTTGAGTACGTAACCATTTTTAGATTCCGTTTATTGTATGTCGCAATTAATTCGCTGCCAATAGTACTCAAAAATGGATGTTTTCCCTCAAAAACCCACAATAAGTGTGACTATTATCACTAAGATAGACGATTAAACACTCAAACCACCCCACAAAGCACAAAAACCCAGTTAAATGAGATCAAGTTCACTAAAATGCACAAAATGGGTACGCACTCATTTTAAAATTGACTTTGATCACGGATCTAATAACCACAAAAATTCTATTATCTCTCCCGAAATGAAGACGGTGTGATGAAGCTAAATAATCAACACACAATAATTAAAACCAAAACCACCCTATATAAAATAAAGGTTTATCGGTCATGACCATTAAAAAACACATGAGCGAAGTTCCTATGATTCAAAGGGTAGCCGCATATCTAGCAATTCTAGTAGGTTACTTTTTTTATTGTTATAACTTTGTAATTATTGACTACGTACGCCCATACATTGTGGAAGAATATGCTGGTATTAGCCTTTCTGATACCGCTCAGTTCTACACTTGGCAGTCGGTTGGTGCTCTGATTGGTGCTCTGAGCTGTGCATGGTTCGCAACCAAGTTCGGCAAGAAGTCCACACTAATAGCAATTACGGCATTAAACGGTGGTGCAACCATCATCAACATGATGTTTACCGACTACGCCACTTGGGCTGCAATGCGTTTCATCATTGGACTATCTTTAGGTGGTTACTTCACTGTAGCTGTATCTTTGATGATTGGCCTATTTACACCAACGGTTCGCGGTAAGTTGACTGCTTTTGCTTCTTCAATGTTCTCTGTTGCTTTAGTGGCAATGGGCGCTTACGCAGCCTTCATTACAAGTGTTGATGCACCTTGGCAGAGCCTAATGTGGGTAGGTGGTATTCCACCGCTTGTAGCAGCAGCGTTAATGATCTTTGTATTACCAAGCGACAAAACTGTGATCGCCTACGGTGAAGAAGATCAACAAACAACAACCAATACAGCTGGGGAAGTAACCGAAGCTAAAAAAGGTTCTTGGGGTGAGATGTTAAGCAAGCCTTACCGCAAAATTACGATTACTTGTTTACTTCTTTCTGGTCTTAACTTCTACGGATTCCAATTCTTCGGTGGCTTTGTAACTACCTACCTGAAAGATGTTCGTATGTTTGATGGTGCAACCATCGGTTTGATCTTCTCTATCTCAGCATTTGGTTCACTCTTCGGTGCTTGGTTCTGGGGATGGGCAGCCGATAAGTACGGTCGTAAGATCAACGCGTTCGGCTTCATCCTCGCAGGTATCATGGTTTCTATCTTCTTTGTCGCACCTGGCGACATGATGATTGGCGGCCTAAACATGCTGGCTCTTCTGGGTCTTATCTACAACTTCGGCCTGTCTGCTTCTGCAGTATGGGGCGGTTACTTCTCTGAATTGTTCCCAGCACGCTTGCGTAGCTATGGTGCAGCTTTATTCCATGGCGGTCGTATTATCGGCATGTGGGCACCAATGGTTCTTATCTTCATCCAAGAGCGTACCGACCTACAAACAGCAATGTGGGGCTCACCAATCGTATGGATTATCGCCGGCCTACTATGGCTAACACTGCCTGAAACTCTAAAAGGTGGCGTCTTCGATAAGAGCAAAAAAGCTGAAACAGCAAAAGCTTAATTCGACACTCATACGCTGAAGTTCAAATACGAAAAGTTTAAAGCCGGCTGATAAATCAGCCGGTAACAAAATCCAAATCGAGTCCTGTTCCGAATGTTGACTCGACAACACAAAGAGAAATTATTATGTCTAAATATCAAGAAGCGAAACGCATTGTTCGTGAATACTTCGATGCAATGGAAAACGCAACTCACGAGAACGTTGCTGAAGTTTTAAAAGCACACACTTCTGAAGATTACTTGTGGCGCGGTGTTTACCCATTCCGTGAGCAAGAAGGCGCACAAGCAGCAGCTGACGTATTCTGGGCACCAATGATGAAGTCAATGACTCGCATGCAGCGTCGTCAAGACATCTTCATCGGTGGTAACAACGAAGTTAACCCAGATGAGATTTGGGTAATGAGCATGGGTCACTTCATGGGTCTATTCGACGCTGAATACTTAGGCATGCGCCCTACTGGCAAGATCATGAACGTTCGCTACGCAGAGTTTAACTGTGTGGTTGACGGCAAAATCACTAAGACAGGCCTGTTCCTAGACCTTCTAGGCATGATGGATCAAGCGGGTTGCTACCCACTTCCACCATCAACTGGTAAGCACTTCGTATACCCTGGCCCACGTAACCACGACGGTCTGCTATTCGAAGACGCGGCTCCAGAAGAAGGTGTTGCGACACTTGCTCTAGTAAACAAAATGGTTGATGACCTGTCTGCTCTTAACGACAGCGGCGCGATGGGTTGCCCACCAGAAGTACTAGCGAAGAGCTGGTCAAAAGACATGATTTGGTACGGCCCATGTGGTATCGGCGCGTCTTACACAATTCCTCGCTACCAACAACAGCACCAACTTCCTTTCCGTAACAACCTGAAAGACAAGAAGTTCAACGGCCACGTTTGTCGTTTCGCTGAAGGTAACTTCTCTTGTTTCTTCGGTTGGCCAAACCTATCAAACACACCAACAGGTGGCTTCCTAGGTATGACTGGCGGTGAAGTACGTGCAAACATGCAAGTAGTTGACGTTTACTACCGTGACGGTGACAAACTGTCTGAGAACTGGGTTCTTATCGACCTTCCTTACTGGCTACAACAGCAAGGTCTAGATGTGTTCGAACGCACTTCAAGCATCATGAACCCAACGCTGTAATCGATACGCTTTAATCCAAAAGATTGAAACGAAATAGTGGCAACCTAAATAGACATCTGATTTAGGTTGCCACGCTTACTGGGGGACCCTTCTCGCTCCTAGTAAGTGCTCCAACCAATTCATTATTGCTCCACTAATAACTGAATCTACTAGTGCCTCATGGATGGGGTACACCCTGCCAAACCATTACCAATATAACGGGCTTGAAAGCACGGTGGCTTTCTACGGCCTGAATAAAGAGAATTACAATGAAAAAGTCGATTCTTTCAGCAGTGATCCTGACAGCACTTACCTCAGGTTCTGCTTTTGCTGCACACACTTTTACCAATGACGCGGGCGATAGCCTTACTTTAGACGGTCGTTTCGACGTTCGTTACCAAGATAAGGGCGGCGACCACAACGGTGAGTGGAACAGCGGTAGCTCTCGTTTCGGCCTTAAAGGTCAAATGGGACTCGATAACGGCTGGACTGGCTTTGGCCATGCTGAATGGGGTTACAACTCAGGTGCTAACGGCGACAATATTTACGACCGACTTCTATACGCAGGCGTAGAGCACGACAAATACGGCAAGATCGCAGCAGGTACTAAGCAGTGGTCTACTTTTTATGACGTCGCATGGTACACCGACTTAGGTCGTGTCTTCGGTACTCGCGGCTCAGGTGTTTACAACCTTTCTGACTGGGGTATTGCATCTGGTACAGGTCGAGCAGAAAACTCCATTACTTACCGTAACTCAATCAACGACCAAGTAAGCTACGGCTTCACTTACCAAACGACACGTGAAGAAGTGGCACTAGCGAGTAATGCGACAGCTTCATTGAAAAACGGAATGGGTGCGTCAATCACTTACAAACCGGTTGATGGCGTAACACTAGGTGCAGCTTACCACCAAAATGAAATTGCAGACCTAGACTCAGGTGTGGTTGGCGTAGAAAATGGCGACAACATGCGCATCATGCTATTGGGTGCGAACTACAGCAACGGCGGCTTCTACGCAGGTGCCACTTTCCATGTTAGCGAAAACTGGGAAGCTGTAAGCCAAGGCGGTACGGATGTAATGTTCGATACCCTAGGTGGTGAAATCTACACGTACTACCACTTCGACAATGGCCTACGCCCTACGTTGAACTACAACTACATGGAAGATCGTGATGACCAAACAGATGGCTATGAGCGTAACCTGCTTATCCCTGGTGTTGAATACCACTTCCAGAAGAACAAATTCCTAGTTTGGACTGAATACCAATTCGACCTAGGTAAAGATCAGCTCGTTGGCAATAAATTCGAAAACAGAGATGACCAATTCGCTGCAGGTATTCGTTACTACTTCTAACGCCCAGTTAGTCGATTCATAAATTCTTTAAACAAAGCTCTGCTCTTACGCAGAGCTTTTTTGGGTCATACCCAGAATAATATTCAACACTCTCTATTAACCCTTATTTTTCATCCAATCATGGCATATTGTATTTTTGAGTACGTACCTAATTATGTTACTCTATGCACAATCAATTTGGTTCAAAAGTATGGTCTATGAACTCTCCAAAACACTCTTCGCTGTCCAAAACAACCGTAACATCTAAAGATGTCGCTAGACTTGCTGGCGTTTCTCAATCAACTGTATCTCGCGTATTTGTACCGGGAAGTTCAGTGTCTGAAAAGACCAAGCAGAAAGTGTTCGATGCCGCGAAATCGTTGAATTATCGTCCCAATGCTTTTGCCCGTAGCCTTACGACAAATGAATCAAAATTGATTGGCTTAGTTTTCCCTGATGCCGACTACCCTATCCACATGAAAACTCTGCAACTTATCTCTACTGAGCTACAAAAACAAGGTTACTCTGCGGTATTGATTCCTTGGCAAGTTGATGGAAACGACAACCACTCGATTCCTAATATCTTCCAATACCGAGTTGATGGCGTAATTGCTGCTTCGGCGACCTTTAATAAGTCGCTTTATGAAGAGTGTGAAGAATTCGACATTCCTATCGTTCAGTTCGCACGTGTTGTTGAAGGGACTAAGAGTAGCCATGTGGTGAGCGACAACTACGCCGCTGGCCAAGTTGCCGCTCAGCATTTGCATAGCGTAGGGACAAAGTCGGCGGTTTACCTGACAGGTAATGTTCCAACCTACACTAACGGCGAACGTGAAGCAGGGTTCTGCTCAGAATTTGAAGAACTTACCGGTGAACAAGCTCGTGTTATTGAAGCTGACTATGACTACCTTGATGCTCTAGATACCATTCGGACTCTGTTTTCAGAACCCACACATCCTCAAGCGATTTTCTGTGCGACAGATAACCTCGCGATGGCAGTAATGGATGTGGCGCGCTTAGAATTTAACCTGCGTATTCCAGAAGATCTTCAAGTGATTGGTTTTGACGATATCCCACAGACTCAATGGTTGAACTACCAACTCACTACCTTCAAGCAAGATTTCAGACGCCTTGCACGTGAATCAGTGAAAATTGTCGTTAGCCAGATTCAAGAGCAAGACACAAGCTTGGTTAAGCTGATGGTGCCAGTGAAGTTCATTGAACGAAACACGACGCTAAAACAGAACCAACGTTAAGACGCTTTCAAACAAAAATCCCGCTCAGTGTGAGCGGGATTTTTTATGATATTTAACTAGTTACCTACACCACCGGTCTTCTCTGCCGGAGAGTCAGGCGTCACTGGAGGCCACTCTTGGAAGGTTGCTAGATGTTGTTGGACAGCCGCTTGTGCCGGGCCAAATGCCCACATTTTTTGTCCCATCCATTTTAGGTACATGCCCGACTCTTCCGCCGCTCGCTCGTATGGGTCACGACGTAAGTTAAACAGCAATGGTGCGTTTAGCTCTTCTTTAGGGCCACTCCAACCGTGGTTTTGCACGATGAAATGCGCCTTCCAATCACCAACACGAACCGCTTGCAGCTTGTCTCGTTCGTAGTAGTAGATCTCTTTACGGTTTGACTCGCCTTTCTCGGTCAGCATATCCACTTGGTTGTAACCATCAAGGTGCGCTTTAAAGCCATCGTGACCTTTCAGCAGTTTTTCTTTTAGATCCGTTGGACCACCAGCCGCAGCGACCAGAGTGGGTAACCAGTCCATACCATCAAAGATGCCATTGCCTACAGTACCCGCTGGGATTTTACCCGGCCAGCTAACCAATGCAGGGGCTCTTACGCCACCTTCCCAAGTTGTGCCTTTCTCACCGTGATAAGGTGTCATACCGCCATCTGGCCAAGTCATGATCTCTGGGCCGTTATCGGCAGTGAAAATGATGATGGTGTTGTCAGCAATACCGAGTTCTTCCATCTTCGCCATCATCTCACCGACGTGATCATCAAGATCTTTCATGACCACTTCTTGGAGTCCCCAACCGTTTTGACCGAGCATCGCTTCGTATTCAGGTGACAGGTGCGTCCAAACGTGACCGCGTGATGGACAGTACCAAATAGGTGTGAGATGGATAACGCAGATCAATAAGGATTGGAAGTTTCACGCAACCATTGATGCAGGGCTTGGTAGTGACACCAACTTTACCTCATCTCTGTTAACTGGCGTGCGATACCAGATAAACAGTTGGTCTGACTTAAATGTTGCCTACAAATCGACCTGGGTTGATTACGAAAACAAGGGGACCTTTGAATACGATACCGCATCGCAAGGGTTCCTGATTGGTTGGGCTGCTCATTTCTAGTCAAACAATAAGAGGTAAGCCTGATATCGTTAGGCTTACCTGACAATGTCAATCTTTCAAGAGTTAATGCCGGTTTTAACTAACGAACAAGCAAAACTACCCATCAACGACCTAGTTATTCACAGTGTTTGGAACTACGCACTCTTTCTTCATGATAGTTAAGCCGGCCTCGAGAGTTTCTGTCCAAGCTTGTTCGACGCTTTCATCGTAGTGAGGGTCATATTTTTTAACTGTATTGAGTAACGAATTGAACCACTCGTTGAGCTCAATCTCGGAAATATCCAGCCCTAGGTCTTTATGCCTTTTACCCAATTTCTTTACTGAGTTACGCACGCTTGGTAGACCAGCAGAGTTATAGATAAGAATGATCGAGGCTTTAAGCATCTTGGTTTGTTGCTCTAACCCTATATTTTCAAAACGTTCTGAAAACCTTGGGTTATGCTCGCAAAAATCAGCCAAAAACGTTTCGAGAAATTCTTGGTCAATCCGGCAGCGCTCAAAACTTTCATAAAACAGTTCGTTCGGTTTCATCTAGCCAGTCCTTTGCAAAATTTTGAGTTATCGGGAAGCTAACAAGTCCAGAGCCGCAACTTAGCCAACTCCGAACCATCAATATGATCTAAGTATACGCCACTGTGGCATAAAATGAACGATGGCATAACGTAAACTACGGCATAAAGTGCGTTGCACAAATCTTGTTTCCATCAGGATCTCGCAAATAAGCCATGTACAAGCGACGCTCGTCAGAACCTCTCGCTCCGGGGCCATTTTCAATGCTGGTACCGCCATTTTCGACGCCAACTCGATGCCACTCATCTACAACTTCAGGAGAAGGCGCAAGAAAACCCACCGTCATGCCGTTGCCGTGAGTCGCAGGCTGACCATCAATCGGCTTCGTTAAGCCCAACACACCTGTTTGACTAACGTAAACACAGCGCCCTTTAAGATCAACAGAGCCTTCGCTATAACCAAGCACTTTCATGATTGGGTCATAAAAAGCCTTCGCGCGTTCAATATCTTCGGTACCGAGAAAAACATGGCTGAACATAACTAACCTCTTCTTCTATTGAAAGAACAACCTAAACTAGACCTATAATTCGTGTTTGTCTAGGCACGCTATTCGGTCACAACTGTTGCTTAACCCATTGAGCAAACACCTGAAACTTAGTTCGTTGCTCCATGCCTTTCGGGAACTCAGTTAGTCTGTTCAACAATTCGTTGTGCGCCCTGCCCTTGGTCATGCAAGATATCATCAGGATTTAGCAAGTTGCACTTTTGCATACTCAAGCATCCGCAACCGATACAGCCGGTTAAGTTCTCTTGTAGCGATTTAATCTGCGCCATTTTGCTGTCGAGTTGACCCTGCCACTTCTTAGCAACCCGCTCCCAGTCTCGCTTAGTCGCGGTATGGTTCATCGGCAGTGTCGATAATTCTTCGGTGATCTCTTCCAGCGTGAAGCCTATCGACTGCGCGACTTGGATCAACGCAATTCGTCTCAACATCGCCGACTGATAACGGCGCTGATTTCCGTTAGTACGAATCGAAGCAATCAACCCCTTGGTTTCGTAAAAACGTAACGCCGAAGGAGCCACGCCACTGCGCTCAGCCAACTGGCCTATGGTGAGGTATACGATGTTTCTCATTACGACACTATCCTTGAGATCATAAATATTTAAAGCTTACTTTAACTTTAGAGTAGCGACCTATTGTTACCTTAACCAATTAATGTCCTTAAACTTTGACAACGGGCGCAATGAAAAGCAATCGTGAACATGGCTGCTTTGTTTTATTGTGGTGTTCTCGCTCTCTAAATCTGACTCATGATCGATTTCAGGCTCTCGGCCATTTCGGCATTGATGATCTCACCCGTTTCTACATTAAAGTTGTCGTAGAAACTTGGCACCGACATCGACCCATTCACATCTGCATCAAAGTAAGGTGCCGAATTTACCGCAGACGACAACACAGAGTTTGCGCCGCCTGGGCCTGGTGATGTGGAGAGCATCACAACAGGTTTGCCTTGGTACACTTTCATGTCGATTCGTGATGTCCAATCAAACACATTCTTAAAGGCTGCGGTGTATGAGCCATTATACTCTGCAAAAGAGATGACCACAGCATCTGCTTCGCCAATCTTGCTAAAAAAGCGTTGAGCGTGTTGATAAACACCTGAATCTTGCTCTCTTTTCTCGCTGTAAATTGGCATCTCGAAATCATTAAGGTCGAGCACCTCGACTTGCGCGCCTTCGACTAAACCTGCGGTGTACGCTGCAAGTTGTTGATTAATTGATGTTGTACTGTTGGTCGCGCCAATCGCTAATACTTTCATTGTTGATCCTTGTTCATTTTTCTCACCTTTTTGCACTCGTGACTTCAATTACGGAGCTCAAAATTCATAACTGAAGATTCGTAACGTCTGTTTGATAACATCAAAACCTGCACTAGGCGACAAGGTGATAGATTGTGTTTTTAGATTGGGGATGATGATAAAACCTCAAGTTAACTTGAGGTAAAGCGATATTTTCAAAATATAGGAAATAGTTTAAAAACACTTATAAAGCAGTTGATTATGAAAGGTTTAACATAGGTTGGCATTACACAGGAAAAAGTCAGCACACCCAAAATACATTGAGTGTGCTTTATCGAAGTATTATTTACTTAAAGTGATTTAATGGACAGACACCAGAGTAAGCGACACCGGATAGCTCGGCCATTTCGCGATTCCATGTTGCCAAATCATGAGGGTTAAATTGATTCAAATGATCATGACCACACGCTCTCGCCATCACTTGCATCAAGTCAGTCGAGGCTTCGAAGAAATTCTTCAATTGATTCGATGCCTTCTCGACATTTAAGCGTTGGCGTAAATCGGCTTTTTGAGTCGCGATGCCCGCCGGGCAATTATTGGTGTTACACATTCTGGCAGCAACACACCCAATAGATTGCATAGCACTGTTTGAGATAGCGACTCCATCTGCACCAAGCGCCATCGCTTTTACGAAGTCCATTGGAACACGAAGCCCACCAGTAATAATTAAGGTGACTCTGTCACTTACGCCTTGCTTGTCTAGATAGGCTCTGGCACGAGCAAGCGCTGGAATGGTCGGCACACTAATATGGTCACGGAACATTTCTGGCGCCGCCCCTGTACCGCCACCACGCCCATCTAAGATGATGTAATCGGCACTGGCATCAAGCGCGAACTGAATGTCTTCTTCGATGTGATTGGCACTTAACTTAAAGCCAATCGGGATACCGCCTGTCACCTCTCGAACACGGTCGGCGAACTTTTTAAAATCCTCGACCGTGTTAAGGTCGACAAAGGTGGGTGGAGAAATCGCTGCCGTGCCCGCTTCAATGCCACGCACCTCCGCGATCTTGCCTATGTTCTTCGCGCCCGGTAAGTGCCCGCCCGTTCCGGTTTTGGCACCCTGCCCGCCTTTAAAGTGGAAGGCTTGAACGTTTTTGAGCTTAGCTTCATCGTAACCAAACTGAGCACTGGCTAATTCATAAAAGTAGCGAGAGTTCGCCGCTTGCTCTTCGGGTAACATACCGCCCTCACCGGAGCAGATACCCGTCCCTGCGAGTTCGGCACCTTTCGCCAATGAGACTTTTGCTTCTTCAGATAGCGAGCCAAAACTCATATCAGACACAAACAAAGAGATGTCCAATTTGAGTGGCTTCTTCGCTTTGGGGCCAATAATCAGTTCAGTTCCAACGGGCACATTCTCCAGCAAAGGCTTGGTGGCCATTTGCGCGACCATCACTTCAGTGAGGCAATAAATGTCTTGGAACGCCCATGGAGGTCATTGGCCCATGATGTCCAACCTTGGATAAACCATCACGCGCCAGTTGATGAATAAACTCGACGGTAGGTTCTTCTTTGGTTGCGCTCGCAGCTGGCGACAAATCTGGCGCAGCCGCTTGAATGTGAACCTCCGGGCCTTCTTGCCCAACTTGTTCCGCTGTGAACTGTTTATGAGTGCCATCGCAGAAAGGAAGGTTGTTGGAATACTTACAGCGACAAAGGTAGGCGTCTCCGCTCTCTTCGGCGACAAAGCTTTTCGGTTTGAACCCCGTACCAGCATGAGAACCGTCACAAAACGGTTGGCTTTTCGATTTCCCGCAGGTACAGAAGTAATACTCTTCTCCCTCTGTCAGCTCTACTTTAACGGGTTTGTTATCCGCAATTACTGGACTCTTCATAGTTCGCTCACCTTTTCTTTCTTATGATTTGATGACTGAAGCGATGACTTGCTCACAAGAGTAAAGTAAAGGTGAGATACCCAGCGAATTCAATAAATGAGACTGATAGACAAGGTGAGTAAACCGACTAAAAACAGTCATGACCGACTGAGCTCAAACAAAAATGGCTACCTAGTAGGCAGCCATTATGGGTGAGAGCTTAGTCAAAACTAATGCACTGAGGGTTAATCAAACAATTCGATAACCAATTTATTGTCTTTAATCACTAGATTGGGTTCCGATGACTTAATCAACGACTCTTGAACCTTGTTGCTGTCGAGTTTGTAAACCGGAGACTGGGACAAAGCAAAACCTATCATCGATACAGCTGGTTTGAGTAGTGTCTCTATTTCAGGCGAAAGCTGTTTGCCTTTTTCTTCAAAGCGCTCTAGTCGCAGCGACTTTAGATACACCTCGCCACTCTCCTTGTCGTATTCGGGAATCGCGCTGAACTCTAAGTCTAAATCCAACCCCATATTAGGCATATTGAACACTTGAACTTTTGCATTGGTATTCGCCAACACGGACACGCGTTGTGCATCGGCTCGACCAATTTGCACTTCTAGATCATCCACAGCCACTTGTGCGTACATCACACTTTGTACACCAACCTCTTGTTCTAGCATCACTGAGTCTTCAAGGTACTTCGTCATTTCTTGCTCGGTAATACTGTAGCTAACACAACCACTGAGCATCAGGGCTGTCACAGCTATAATCAAACGGTTCATTAACTTTGTTGTCATTGGAGATAGGCTCTTATTTTTTAAATGCATGGAACGGATGTTACCTCGAGATGATACTGTAAATTGGTTGTCACAATAACAGTGTCGGATAACTGGGCAGAATGATCCACCTAAATGGTGATGTCGTATCAATGAGAATTGACGAAAATAGTAAGGAAAACAATGACTGCATTAACGATATTTTACGATGGAACCTGTCCACTTTGTGCAAAAGAGATGGCAGCACTGACTAAGTCTGATTCCAAAGATCAGATCCAGACCGTCGATATCTACAGTGAAGCGTTTTCAAACTACCCGCAAATAGATGCCGAGGCAGCCAATACAATCTTGCATGCACTGGACGAAAACGGAAAGCTGCTGCTCGGTTTAGACGTGACTTACCAAGCGTGGAAGCTAGTAGGAAAGGGTTGGCTGTATGCCCCGTTACGTTGGGCGATTTTTAAGCCAATGGCAGATTGGTGTTATCTACGGTTTGCCAAAAATCGATATAAGATTTCGTTTTGGCTAACCGGAAAATCACGTTGCAACGGTAACAGCTGCACAAAATAGTGTTGAGTTAAGACATGCCGCTGGCGACTTTGTAGTAAACGATGCCAAATAGGGCTGCGAACACCAATACCGTAACGGCCACTTTCAACCAAATAAACTTCATGTTTTGTCCTTTTAATTCTGTTTACTGTTCCACGCGACAAGTTAGCACAACAAAACATACGGTTGTGTAATGATTGATAGAACTTTGTAGTCATACCAATCACAGTAGGTAAGTGTCAAGAAATAGCGCAGGAAAAAAGCTTGAGAACAAGGCGGCTCTTTTCGACAAGAAGTTTCGATAAGTAGTTATTCTACAATCAAAAAATCTAACGACGTTATCGAGATTTTTAACAAGCTAGGGTGAACAGTTATTTACTACGATTGGTATCAACCCTGATTCCCAGAGAGAACCTTTATGTCGGCAAAAGAGAGAAACCTTCCCACACATCGAATTTCTAGATTCAGTAAGTTCGCTTCGTTGGCGACAAGAGTCGCGGGTAACGTGCTAACGGAAGGCACCAAACAAATTGCACAAGGCAACAGGCCCAAAGCAAAAGACTTACTGTTAACGCCACAGAACATTGCTCGCCTGACCGATCAACTGGCGCACCTACGTGGCGCTGCGATGAAGCTGGGGCAGATGCTATCAATGGATGCGGGCGATGTTCTAGAGCCAGAATTAGCCGACATTCTTTCTCGCCTGCGCTCCGATGCCGATCCACTGCCAACAAAACAGCTCAATCAAGTGTTAGAAAGCTCGCTCGGGAACCATTGGAAAACCGAATTCCTGTCCTTCAATTTTAAACCGATCGCCAGTGCATCTATCGGACAAGTTCACCAAGCCTATAGTGATGCTGGGGACAAACTCGCAGTCAAAGTCCAATACCCCGGCATTAGAAAAAGTATCGACAGTGATGTAGATAACGTGGGCACGCTGCTCAATATTGTTGGCTTGATACCAAAGTCGGTCGACTACAAAGGCTTGTTAGAAGAGGCAAAGAAACAGCTCCACGATGAAGCAGACTATGCTCGCGAAGCTGATTACGCAACTCGTTACCATGATGCATTGAAAGAATACTCTCACTTCGTCGTACCTAAGATTCATCCGCAAGTCTCTTCAGAATCGGTGCTCGCCATGGACTTCATCGAAGGCGTCTCGATAGAGCAAATCGAAAGTTACGACCAAAGCACACGTGACTTTGTAATGCACAGCTTACTGGAGCTTCTGTTCAGAGAGTTGTTCGATTTTAAGATGGTGCAAACCGATCCCAATTTCGCCAACTACCTTTATGTTGAAAACACCCGACAAATTGGCTTATTAGATTTCGGAGCAACCCGTGAGTACAGTGACCGCTTCAGCGAGGGTTATCGCTTGGCCTTTTCCTCTGTCATTAACAACGATGAGCAAGTGCTCAACCGAGCTTTAGAGCAAATAGGATTCTTTAGCGAGACAATTCTTCCCGAACAACGCCAAGCGATTCTAAATCTAGTGAAGATGGCCTGTGAGCCGATGTTAGTTGACGAAGAGTACGACTTCAAAGCCAGTGGATTGGCACAAAGGCTTCGTGAAGCAGGCACCATTTTGAGCATGGAACAAGAATATTGGCATACGCCGCCCGCCGATGCGCTGTTCCTGCACCGAAAAATTGGTGGCATGTATCTATTAGCGGCTCGCCTTGGTGCAAAAGTGAATATCAGTCGCTTGGTCGCTCCATATCTTATCTCAGAGAGCAAAAGCACAACTAAAAGCGCGAGTTAATGAGACAGTAAATAATACGCAAAGTGATCATTTCATCGTGCTCAAGAGTAATAACCATTACGCCAACTAAAATGAGCCAACCCTATGAAATGTTCACTACTTTGCTCAACCGCACTGATTACAAGCCTCACGAGTTCCATCGCCTTTGCAGCGAGCTGTCCCGAAATACTTAATGGCAAACAGCGCTTGTTAAACTCAACCGAAGAAATCGCCTTGTGCGATGAGTTTCAAGGCAAAACTCTATTGGTGGTAAATACAGCGAGCCAATGTGGCTTCACTCCGCAGTTTGAGCAACTCGAGCAACTTCATCAAACCTACAAAGACCAAGGCTTCACGGTTATCGGTTTCCCAAGTAATGATTTTCGCCAAGACAAGGGAAGCGAAGAGAAGACGGCAAAGGTTTGTTACCTAGACTATGGCGTGACCTTCCCAATGATGGCACGAGCTTCACTGTCTGGTAGCAACGCCAACCCCGTGTTTACAGAGATACAACAGCAAGCGGGCGTAACGCCTAAATGGAACTTTTACAAATTCTTGATCAGTAAAGAAGGTAAAGTCGTCGCCACCTTCCCTAGCTCCACATCTCCAGTGAGTGCCACGCTCAAAAACGCGATTGAGCAGCAGTTATGAAGGCGGATTACATGGCAACAACTCAAACCCGTAACACCATGGCCAAACTGGGGTACATGGGGTTAATTCCGTTTTTATTCGGTCTTCTCCTTTCGCTCACCGACAGCCAATTTATGGGGATAAGCGGTGAAACGCTGTTCATCACCTACAGCGTGGCAATTTTGAGTTTTCTTTCAGGGATCTTGTGGGCAAATGGCATCGAAAACTTTGAAAGCCAATCAAGTAACAAAGCACTGCTAATAAGCAACGCGATTGTGCTCATCGCTTGGCTGGCAGTATTGCTTGGCGAACAAAAAGAGCTAGTGACAACTCTGATTCTCATCTTTGGTTATATTGCGGTTTGGCGAGCTGAAAGGACGATGAGAGAAGAGAACCAGAGCCAAGGTCCTGATGGCTACTTTGATATGAGGACTCGGCTGACCTCTAGTGTCGTGTTAATGCACGGTATCGTGATGCTAACCTAGAGCTACGAGATTGTCTTTGAAGTGTGAGCCTTTGATTTAGTTAAGCGCCTTTGTTAAAAACCGTTAGCAACAATCTAGATGATGAGCTTCATCACTAACCTCGGCTCATCATCACCAAAGTAGTTGTCTTCTTGCTTGATGGTAACGAACCCCATCGATGCATAAAGCGCACGAGCCGATGTGTTATTTGGGTCTACAGTGAGCAAAAGCCTAGCATCTCGAGGCAACTGCTCAACCGCCTGTTGCATCAGTTTCCGGCCAACTCCCATGCCACGATAATTCTGGTCTACAGCCAATGATAGGACCCAAAACTCATTCTGCTTGTCTGTGGTTGTCGTTAAGGCATAGCCAGCAATCTTTGAGTCTTGCTTAGCAACCAATAAACCTTTTCCCCAGCAATCAAAGGCCTGACGAAAGAAAAACAGCGGATAGGCGTGAGCGCCAAACAAAGCATGTTCAAGCTGGTAGATATCAGCCAGTTCTTGTTTTTCCGCACAAACAACATTCATAGATAGACCTCATTTAAACCGAACCTCAAGTTTAAACATGCAAACTCAAAGGTGCTATTAACAATATATCAACAGCCTAAAGGCTTACGAACTACCTTAACGAAGATGCCACTTAACTAACGCCTGAGGAGTAGATTAGGTTACTTATGTTTTACTGTCGAATAACCAACAAATTTGCGCCAGATAACGCAAGAAAAACCGAGCACGCTTTGTTGAAACGTTTTGCCATTTGTGGCTTAGAGAACCAGTTTCTGAGGTATAAGCCAAATGCCGCGTAGATCGATATCGCGAGCATTTCTAACACTAGAAAGGTGCTACCTAAAACAAAGAATTGAGTATTTACGTTCGCTGAAACATCGACAAATTGAGGAAGGAATGCAGTGAAAATGAGTATCGCTTTTGGATTGCCAGCAGCGAGTGCAAATTCTTGTTTAAACAGACCAAACCAATTCTTATTTCGTTCGATATCCACGACCGGACTGGCGTGTGAGCGCCATAGGTTGAACGCGATCCACAACAGATACATCGCGCCAAATAGTTTGATCAGGAAAAACAGCGTTTCAGAAGTATAAAGCACAACCGCTAAGCCAGATGCAGCCAAAGCAATCATGCCAGAAAAAGCGAGGATTCTTCCTAGGCCTGCGACAAAGGCGGCCTGAAATCCGTAACAACGGGCGTTGTTCATTGATAACAAATTGTTTGGGCCCGGAGTCATGTTGAGCGCAAAACAAGCGGGGATGAATAGCATTAACTTCCAGATTTCCATTTTTCGTCCTTGTTAAAAACTTCGTAAATATTTAATCAATGAACGAATGCAGAAAGCTCTGTATTTACCGCTTCACATGCCGCCATTTTAATTAACCATTACTCGACAATATAATGCTCTTCGTCTGGTTCAATCAAATTCTCTGCAATACCAATTTCGCCCGCGATGAAAATCGCACTCGCTATCGTTTCTAATGTTTATTCGGCTCTCTATCCGGTACTTCGCCCAATTCAGGAACTGGCTGCGATCGCGAGATTGAATTACAAACGACACTTTCACAAACGATATTGTGTTGCTCCTGTTGGGAAACTTCAGGCGGCTTGAAATCCGGTGAATTGAAGTCGGGAGCAGTAATACCCTCACTTGAAAACTCAGAGGCGCTGTATGAGGCAGCTGAAAACAGAGAAAGGAGCAGCATCCACTTATTCATATATCTTTCCATCGTTAATATTCACTGAATTTATAAATACTATCTAATCAGAAGTATTATGAACAGTGTTTTATTGTCAGGAATTATGATATCTAAGAATGCCGATTAGAAAGCCCAGAGCTTGGATGACATGAATTCAACTCACATGTGAATGCTTGCCTAACGTAAACTTATCAAGCAGCGCCTGTGGAACTGGGATAACAGAGTATCGAATGAAGGCCACTAACGTCACTATCGCCACAAAACTGCCTAAAACAAAATCATGAACATCAACCAGTACCAAGGCAAGAACTCGATCACTAATGATGGCAAGTATGGCGATACTCAGCGCTGTCATCCATTTACGATGCTCGTAAGGCAAGTACTCCATTTTTTGGCTCACGATATAGAGCAGTGACAGTCTCACGGCATAAGTGCCACAAAGCACCACCACAACACCCCACACGCCATAAATCGGTGTCACAACAAAATAACCAATCGCAGCTAGAATCGCACACCCGCCTTGTATCCACATTTGCGATTGGCTTGAGTGACCGCTGAAACAGCCAAGGTTAAGGTAATCCCCAGCGTTCTTAATCACACCAATCGCCAAGAGTGCCACGACAATCGTGCCTGCATATTGATAACTGCTTGGCAAAATCAAAGTAATAAAACCAGGTACAGTAAGGATCATCAAACAACCGAATACAATGGCCAGATTAACACCGACTAACGCCCTATCGGCACACATCTTACTGCCACCCGGCTGTTGAAGCATCGCCACACGGTTTGGAAACCACCAAAGCGCGTAAGGCTGCAACAACAGACCAAGAATCAACGCGAACTTTCCGCTAACCGCATAAATCGCGAGTTCTTCGACACCGACGAAGCTTGCCATTACCCAGCGGTCGAGCCCCATGATCATATACATTGATGCACCGCCAACCAGAACGGGCAGTCCGAATTTTAAGATCTTCGCCGAGTATTTGAAGCAACCAAAAGATCCCATCTCTTGCCATTGATAACGCACTAAACAAACCATTAGCAACACACTGGATACCGCAGCTGAAATCAACACGCCATCTATACCGTATCCAGCCTCAAGCAAAACAAAAGTCATGATGGCTTGAACACCGGCTTTCAACACATTGAGCATGCAAAAACGTTTCGCCATCGCGTTCATACGCATCAGCGTTAGCGGGATAGAAATCGCCCCATCGAGCATGGTAGGAATAAGCAGAAGCAGTATCTGGTAAGGCTGGAATTCAACTGGCAACATTAAGATTAACAACGGCATACTGAGGGCAATCAAGGCGCCCCCAAGCACGCACACCAGCACGCTCAATGTGAAGCAGTTCGAGACGAGCTTTTGCTTTTCATCACCTTCGGCGACACCCACATAACGATACATGGCATCGACAATACCGAAGCTGAACAATATCGTCCCAATGTCTGCCAGCAAGACAATGGCTTCTAAGGAACCATACTCTGCCAACGTCATATTGTGCGTAATGTACGGGATCATCACCAATGAAATCCCTTTCATCATTAATATACCGATGGCGTAGTAAGCCGACTGCTTTAAAGAACCCATAGTCGTCACCTTTTCCTTACCAAGCTGGCTTTAGGAAACTTTTACAGTCTCCAATTAGGTGTCGCAATGTGCGTTTTTGAGGTGACATGACCAAAGAACGGAAACTGTAGGCAATAGCCTGTCTATTCTGTTGTAAACCTCGATAATAGTCAGCATAACCTTCCAGTATTCTCGCCTTTGCGATTTTGAAGCTAGAAGTGGGTAGATTCCATCGTTGACTGTCATTTTGGTAATGTTGAAGAATAGTCTCTATAGACTGCAAATTTCTCAATTTAAGACTTTCAGTTTGGGTAACAGAGCTCGCTCTCATCAAGTAGCCAACCTGCACCGAGTTCAACACACCGATCTGATGGTTTTCACTCATTCGAAGCCACAGTTCCCAATCTTCCCCATACTTGATGTCAGCATTGAAACTGTCTGTTAGAGAAAACACATCCGCTTTCACCATGACCGTTGATGTTCCAATCACGTTATTTTCTATGATGAACTCCAACGGGTTCTCGATATTGATGAACAGCTCATCTTGATCTTGAAACTGCGACCAGTAACTAAAGCAGTCGACTATTACTTGGTAATCTTCAGTAAGATGCTCGTAGTTAGTAAAGCTCATCGCGAGATCAGGGTAACGTTGATGAAATTCGAGTTGGCGCTCAATTTTTTCAGGAAACCAGAAATCGTCTGCGTCTAAAAAAGCGATGTATTCACCGGTCGCCTTTTCAATCCCTAGGTTTCTCGCTTGAGGCGCACCAACACCCAATGTGGACAACGTAATAATGCGTTCATCGTCTATAGAAGCAAGATACGTCGACGTTCCATCGTTACTGTTATCGTCAATGACAATCAGCTCAACATCTTGATGAGTCTGCTTTAGTACACTACCAATCGCTTTCGGCAGGTAATCCAAACAATTGTAGGTAGGAATAACAACACTTACTTTAGCCATAATGACGCCCTCAGATTTATACGTTATATGGCTGACGTTGCATGTTCTATGCCGAGAGTGTCTTACTACAAAATCACCTCTATATCAGTCACCTACGCGTCCATTCTCAAAATGACGACCAAACACAGATGTTCAAAAAAACTGCAACTCCAATTTGATTATCAATTTGAGAAAACGAGCCACCTCTTAAGGGGTAACCTTCGAAAAGCAATCAGAAAGCCCTCCAAAGCTACGATTCGATCTTGGTTCGTATCTTGCTTTATTGGTTATTACCTTGGCTTGATAGCTTTAGTCATATGGATTTGAGGAGTAAGGAATGAAGAAAGTAGCATTTGTGGCGCCAACCTACCCAGTACTCAGTGAGACCTTCATTCAAACAGAAGTCGACTCTGTGAAAGCGTGTGGGCACGATGTTTGTGTAATGACGTTCAAAATTGAAAACAGTGAAAAACAGTTCGACTACGACATTGTCGAAATAGGTAAAAATGTTCGGATGGGTAAAGTCGCCAGCATTAACTGGATAGGGTTCATCAAGGCTGTCTCATTTATTTCTAAGCAAACCAGTATGCCCAAAAAGTCACTGTTCGCTTATGGTTTTAAATTAGCGCTACAACTTGCGGAAAGCGACGTCGAACACGTTCATGCGCATTTTTGTCAGCACACTACAGCACACGCCATCGTCGCGGCAAAACTGCTGAATATCACCTGCTCGTTCGTTGCTCATGGTCATGATGTTTATGAGTTCGCTTATGACATTGAACATAAAATTTCATCGAGTGATTTTGTGGTTGCAGTGTGTAAAGACATGCTTGCTGACTTCAATACCATGGCGAAAGGAAACATTAAGCTCCTGCATTGCGGAGTTAATACCAAACAGTTCCAACTCAACCCAAAAACCGAAACGAAGCAACTTCGCTTTATTTTCCTTGGCCGATTAGTGGAGCAAAAAGGTATCCACCATCTTATTGATGCATTGGCGCCGATTGCCGAACCTCTCGACATTCATCTCGATATCATCGGTACTGGCGATTTAGAGCAACAATTAAAGTTACAGGTCAAAGAGCAAGGGCTCACTCGAAACGTGACCTTTCTTGGCGCTAAGCCTCATGAATGGGTGAAAGAGAAACTATCGAATTATGACAGCCTAATCGCGCCCTTCTGTTTTTCCGAAACCGGGTGTGTGGATACAGGACCACTGGTTTTAAAAGAAGCGATGGCCGTAGGAACGCCAGTTATTACCACCAACATCATGGGATGCAAAGAGATCGTCTCACAAGAGACAGGTTTTGTGGTTGGCGAAAAGAATGTGGAAGAATTAAGAGAAGCGATTGAGCGTTTCGCGCAACTAAGCAGCAACGATAAAGCATCGATGGGGTTAAAGGCACGTGAGAGAGTGAAAGACAGTTTTAATTCGATCAAACAAGCTCAGCAATTATCTCGTTGGATAGAGAACCCAGCTCAATAAGGATTAACTCAGGCAGTAAGCATCACAAGGACTGCTACGCCTCACAAGAACGACTAAGCACCATAAGAAAACGGAGCACCACAAAAACAAAAGAGCGCTACATCAATTTGAAATGTAACGCTCAACTTAGCACTGCCCAATGATCGCGACTTATGCTTTCAGTAGCTTTTCATTAAGAAGCCTAACTAGCCTGCTCGCAGTGCCAAAATAGACTCAATATCGTCGATGTCACGATATTGAGCGAGTTGTTGCTCTTTCGATGAAATAGCCACAATCGACATTCTATCGGCCAGTTCGTTACCTTCAATACCAACGTGACCGTTCACATGGTAGATGGTAATTTTTGAAGCCAGTTCTTGGTAGAGCGCATACGCAGGCTTAATAATATCGAGGTTTTTGATCTCACCGCCAGACTTGGTCCAGCCCTTTTTCTCCCAACCCGTTGCCCACTTAGTAATACAATCAATTGAGTACTTAGAATCACAATAAATCGCAACAGAGAGGCCCGCGTTTAACTTCTCTTTCGCGAGAATAAACGCTTGCTTAAGCCCATGTAGCTCAGCGGTATTATTGGTACCAACAGGTTGATACAAGCCATACCATAATTCGGTTAATTGGTTGTTTTGGTATACCGCTAAACCCGTCCCCGCTTCACCGGGGTTTGGCTCACAAGCTCCATCGGTAAAGATCTTGATATCAAAAGGCATATCAGTGATTTGCTGCTCCGAAAGAGGCGGCACCTTAGCTTTCGTCGCCTTACCCGCAGAGTTTGGCTTTGTCGCTGTAGAACCTGACGCAGACGACGTTTTACCACCGAAAGCTGACTCAGCCTCGCCTAGTGTTGGAAACGATTTATATCTCGCACCAGCGAAACCATCAACTTGGGATTTACACTCATTCCAAGTGGTAAAAATACCCGGTGTACGACCTTTCCAAACCACATAATATTTCTTAGCCAAACTAACTCCTTACCAGAACCTAAATACACAAACAGTGAATCAGTACATTAGATGCCACCACGCTATACGTTGCAAGGTCTATCACTCTAAAACAGGTCTAAAAAAGCTGCGTTCATAACTCACGATGCAATCAACTTCGTCTGCAAATTCAAGCGCTTTAATACACTCAGCATCGTTCAACGATTTAATCCGATACTCTTCATAGGCAGCCAAACTTTCAAAGGTAAACAGCGCCAAGGCAATATTGTTCGCCCCTTCCGACGGTAAGAAATAACCATTGTGTTGGCCCCCGAATTTAGCGACCAGAGGAATCCACATTTTTGCGTATGCCTCAAACTCATTTACCTTTTTAGGATCAATCACATATCGAACATAACAAGTAATCATATTTATACAGCCCTTAAATAATAGGAGAAACACAAAGCCTAAGTTGACATTGAAGTTGAAGCTCACGAGAAAAGGTAATCAACCGCGACAAGGTTATAGAACAAAAACACCGCCATGCTAACGCCGATCGTTAGTAGCACACTGCCTGTTTTCCAAATCAATAAGCCAGTCACCACCGCGCCTATCAAGTATGGGTTTTCAAGGCTTGGCCAAAATGTTTGTTCAGGAGCAAATACAATTGGCCCCCAAATCGCAGTCAGCACCGCTGGGCTTGAATAGCGCAATAGGCGCCTTGCGGTTTGATTGAGTCGAAGCGGGATTGCAGGCTCAAGAAACAGATACCGACTAAAGAAAACAATCGCAGTCATGAGGAATATCGTTAACCAAATCATCTCTATTTACCCTCCGCGATTGGCTTATTGCTATTGTTTCGTTCTTGAAATGACTCGCTGAAAAAGCCCGCTAACATGCCAGCAATCGCTGCAATCATCAGCCCGCCTTCAACATTGTTGACCGACATCGCGACCGAGGTGACCAATGAAACCACCACACACACCACGACGGGTAGAGTTCGGATTAATGGAAAAACCAACGCGATAAACGTTGCGGCTACCGCGAAGTCGAGACCGATTTCATTGAGTGACGGGATTTGGCTTCCCGCGACAATGCCAACAAAGCTCGCGATATTCCAAACAAGGTAAAAACCTCCACCTACACCCGCGGCATACCAACGATTAAACTCTTGCTGAGACTGCCCACTACAAATCGCAAACAGCTCGTCGGTGAGCCAAAATCCGAGTAATAGGCGCCAACGCGCAGGAAGATGACTGATTTTGTCTCGCATCGATACGCTATACAGAAAGTGCCTTGAGGTGATGAACAGTGTGGTCAACAACATGGTCCCTAAACCAATACCCGCTTTGAACATACCCGCTGCGACAAGTTGCGCTGAGCCAGCAAATAAAATAGCCGACATCGCTTGAGCTTGCAGTTGATTCAACCCAGCATCTATCGCATATGAGCCCGCTAGAATTCCCCAAGGGATTACCGCAATGCTCAAGGGCATTCCCGCTAAAACGCCCTTCCATAACTGTGTTCGTCTATCCATTCTTTCACTATCCATATAGTTCTTTTCTCTTTTCACATTAGCTATTCAATGTAAGAGGAGTTGAGTCGGTTCGATTGTACAAACTTGCTCGATTTAAAGACTGAATTAACGTGTCCGATTTAGAGCATCTTGATGTATTGCCCCGGCGTGTAACCATTGGCTTTTTTGAAGTGTCGATGAAAATGGCTTTGGTCGTGAAACCCACACTCTTGCGCGGTATCAGAAATGGTATGTCCTTGTTTCAATAGCTTACGGGAAAGCCTTAGCCGAGATTGAATCTGATAGGCATGTGGCGGAAGGCCAAACTCTTTCTGAAAGGAACGCACTAAGTGAAACGGACTCAAAGCCGCTAACTTAGATAGTTCTTCTAGGGATACATCGGCTTGTGGAAAGTCATCCAAGAACTCTTTCACTAAGACAAGTTGGCGCTGAGTTTTCCCATCGAGTTGAGGGTTAAGCGGCGATTTTCCGTGTCGGCTAATAAGTTTAACCAACATTCCGTACATCAAGGTTTCTCTTAACAAGCGATTGTCAGATTCATCAATCGTGTTAAAGACTAATCTCAATTGATTGGCGAGTTCAGGATCTTCAACAACCGCTCTTGGGAAATAAGGCGCGCCGTAATTCGGTAGGTTAAGCTCTTGAGTGATCTTGGCAAGTTGCTCTGGGAGTGGATACATGGCTCGATACGCCCAACCGCCTTCAGTGGCAGAGTGACCGCTATGAACTTCGTCGGCATTGACCAGAATAATCGCATCTTGTGGTGCTATATGATGCCCGCCCGTTCGATAGAAACGCTGAGCGCCCTGCTCGATGACTCCCAGCGTATAGCCCTCGTGGCTGTGGCGCGAGAAGTTCTGCTTTTCGTATTCAGCATTAAGAATTTCAAGGCCGCCGAGCTCTTCGGTTATCTTATACTCGGCCTTTTCTTTAGAGCGTTTATTGTTCTCCATAACAATTCCTAAGCCTGTTGATTATCGAGCGACTTATCAGTCTACTCTATAGTCTCTTTCAGCTTTTGTACAAAATTGCGCTTTTGTTTGTTAATACTGTTTTTATCGTTGGCTTAATAACGCTTTCTAACTGGGAGGAAAGTCTTGGTCTATAACTAGTTGGCGAGAAATTGACAAATTAGTGGGGCAATCATGGCAATACTCTCTTCAAATCATCGGCAACAGATCTGATACACCATGAAAAATACGCTAATCCTTTTCTTTTTCCTGAGCCTAACTGGGTGCACTCATAACCAAACAAAAGCAATGAGCATGAACTCCTCGCCAGTCAATACGTATCCTCAATCCATGTCGAACCTACAACTTTGTGACACCTTGTATTACGGGCGCTCAAGCAACCAGACACTCGCAGCAATTGGCAGTGAGTTTAATCGAAGAGGATTATCAAAACATTGGTATGATACCGAAACCAATAAGCTTTATTTAACAAAGACGATTGATTGGGTTGCTGACCAAGTAGAAGACAAAGAAGATTCAGAGGAAGAAGCGTCGGCAGTGGTGTTGCCAGCGAATTAGAACGGGTTAGCAATGTTGTTTGCTTATTAGCCGAGCTACCTAGTCAGGACTAGCCGAACTTACTTTATTGTTCAGGCACATCATTGATATGTTGTGACACACGAACTAGCTTACTGGTTTTAAAACCCATGCTCTGCGCCCGTTCAATCAGCGAGTCTAAGTCTTGTTTGGTGAACTCTGCAGTGCGATACAAGATCTGTAAGGTATTTTTGGTAGGACCCACCAACAAAGCCTGAGTGTAATCTTCATTCAAGAAAATTACCTTTCTCTGCTTCTCATAAGGGCTATTCGCTTCGACTGAAAACCACGCTTCGGTTTGAGAGCCCTTAAATGTTGCGGCTTGTTCTTTGGTCTTCCACTCATTCTTTTTCGCGTTGTAGCCTCGAGTTGTCAGCTTAAGATTACCGTCAGATTCAAATAAAAAGCTAAACGACAAAGAACCGAGCTTTGATTGCAATGGATGCGGGATAAAACAAGCGGAATACCATGTACCAGCGAAGCGTTCGGCATCAAAGTCAGAGGCGGGGATTTTAGACGTAGGTTTACTGCCACGAAACGTAAACAACAGCTTAATCATTAGCATCGCTAATATTTTGTATGTCATGTCACTTACTCTTTATTCGATTGTTATTAGACCCACACCTTCGATCGCATAATCAGTCGACGAATTGGTCTGTTTTTACAAGCTTAGCCAACAAGGTCTGTAACTGCTTGGATTCGTCTTCACTCAACGCACTCTGAAACTGCTCGCTGATACTATCGACCATAGGCTCACAATATTCGGCAAGCTTCTTGCCCTCTTCCGTTAAAGAAAGAAGTTTTACCTTTTTGTTCGTTTCACTCTTGCTGGCCTCAATAAGGTTCAGCTTAATCGCGTTATCAACCAAACGCTTGGTCACAGAGCGATTTCGAAGCAAGTAATTGGTTAACTCTTGCTGAGTGATTTTGCCATGCTTATCTAACACTCGAAGCGCACCAAACATCTCTAGAGAAATGCCCGAAGTGGTGCCCATCTCAGCGGTGACTTGAGCTCGAAACTGTTTGTAAGCAAAGCCCATTAAGAACATAGGATTGCTGTCGAGTGCATCAATTCCGGTGATGGATAATGCTGGTTGATTTTCCATATATAATTCCTTGGCAGACCACTAATAATACCAACACGATGGACATTAACTCTGCACGAAAGTAGGTATCTTGCAAACCAAGATCGGTTGCTGAAACATAGAGTTGCAATGGTAGCATAGTTCCTAACATCGCTTCAGTATGCATACCTCGCACGCCACCACGACTGCCGCTGATCCAAATTGCTATCATGGTCACCAAGCTTGTTAGTCCAATGATATACACCCAATTATAGGAGTGTTGCCCCGCTAACAAGGTTACGAAGACCAACGCCAATGCACAACCACCAACGTGGGCTTGTAAACAGTTTTTCACCACCATTTGATAGTTCATGCGTTCACTTTGCGCAGCCGCAATAATCACAGGCATCATACAGAACGTCGCGGCAATCAAATCGACCATCATCAAAAATGCTAAACCAACTCCAAGCATGACCACATATATCACTCGCTGCTGGTACGTCACAGGAACACTTTGCATTGGCAGCGGCGACATCGCTTTGGGCGGCTTTAAGAACAGCATCACAAATCTCACCACAACCATGGTCGTCACCATGCTCACTGCTATATCGCGAACCCAGTCCGTCATCGGCATTGGGCCATGTTGTGCAAACACAATCACCAAAAACCAATTGAGCAATGGGATGTAGATTTTCCCAAGTTTGGCAGGCGTGTCGGCCCACCTTCTTGCTAAATCAAATACCCATAAACTGATCCCCCAAACCACTGCCGGGTGTGAGGCAAATAACTGATCGACAAGCAGAGCCACACAAGCGACACCCAAGATAGGGAGAAACGCTTTGAGCATACCTCTCACTGAGTAGTCGTTAATCTTGGTCGCCGCCATTACCGGATAAAGAGCGAGGTACGCCGCAACACCTAGCTGTAGCCAAAGTTGAGCCAACATACCCAAAGACACGATAGCGCTGATCCAAGCTACTTCAGACCAGTTAATCGGGCCTCGAACTTCGTTATTCATAATCTGCCTCTTAGGTCGTAAATCGTTATTTCGTCAGTGGGTAGTCAGTTAGTCGATGATTGAAGAGCACAGTTAAACTAGGTAACGAATGCGAGCTAGCACTTCCATCCATGCACTTCCGATCACATCCCAAAACGTCGCTTCAGGCACCACCATCACGCTCACTTTAGAGCCTGAGAACAATGAGTGATCAAGTGACGGCAACGTTACTTGTGTACGCACTTTTTGTTGGTCTCGAATCCAGCGATCATCATTCACGACTTTCGCGAGGCCGCTGTTGTCGCTGCTCGCATCATAGATAGCCAGTTCACGACCTTGAATATTTCCCTCAAACACCTCACCAGGCATTGCATCAAACACCAAACGAACGGTTGTTCCCGCAGTCAGATTTGCACTGCCCTTTTCGTTGAAGTCTGCGTTAATCCAAGCATGCTGGCGATCAACCAAAAACAAAACGGGGCTGCCAGCGCCAACATAGGTTCCTGAGTTAAGGTTGAGATTGCTGATTACGCCATCAACAGGCGCGACGATTGTCGTTTTGTCCAAATCCAATTGCGCCAGTTCAACGCGAGTTCGAGCAACAGCCAAAGCACCGTTGTCGCTGCTTTTCTCAAGCTCAGCTTTTATCTGCTCAATATCGGCTTGCGCAGCTTCGACGGCTTGCTGTCTTACAATCGTGTCCGATCGGCTATCGTCTAGCGTTTCTTGGCTAACAAGTTTTCTCGAAATCAATTGCTGGTTACGCTTCAATTTTCTCTCGGCATTCAGAGCTTCGTGTTGGCGCTGACGTAACGTCGCTTCCGCGCCATGCAAGTGCTGCTTGTTTGCTTCATAGCTTTGCTCTGATTCAACCAAAGCCGCTTCAGCCTGAGTTAACGCCAATTCAAAACGAGTTGGATCTAAGCGAACTAGCAGTTCCCCTTTTTTTACATCCTGACCATTCTTAACAGCCAACTCCACCACTGGCGCCGACACTTCTGCAGCAATACGGCTGGTTGGAATGTGCAATTGAGCTTGAGTTGTGAACGGCGCAAGGTTGTCACTTGCCACCAAGAAAAGAGCAAACAAGGCACTGGTGCCAAGTGTTAGATAGAGCATCCATTGATACGCTTTATTAGCCATAATGTTTCACCTGCAACAAAATAATGCGCTCATTGTATTGATTTTTGTTTCAGATGCAACATAAATCAAAGGTGAGTATCTTAAAGATCTTGCGAGAAGTACAGCAAGCTACTGTTTATGAAAGATATAAATAGAAATTTAGATAAGAAAAAGTCGTGTAGTTAGTTTGGGAAGCAAGAGCTCCAGAAGTTATCTAATGCCTTTGCTCACAATGATATGCATTAACATTGATATTCTTTAACATTTGATTAACCAACTTATCCATTAAAACTATAAGGAAATAAAAATGAAGTGGATATTTGTTGTATTCGTCAGTGTTTTCTCAGTATTTACTTACGCAAAAGATTGGAAGCAAATCCGATTTACGGTGGAAGGAGCATACCCACCATTCAGCCGGACAACGCAAGATGGTGAATTAGAGGGGTTTGAAGTCGATTTAGCCAACGCCTTGTGTGTCGAATTAGAAGTAAAATGTATCATCTCAAAAACTGACTGGGACGGGATTATCCCTTCGCTTTTAAGCCGTAAAAACGATGCAATTATAGCGGCTATGACCATTACCGAAGAACGTGAAAAGAAAGTTAACTTCACGATGCCTTACGCTAAAGTTCCCACTCGTTTTGTCATGGAAAAAGGGCGTGAAATCAATATGGATGACGGCAGCTTAAATGAACTAACAATTGGAGTTCAGCGCGCTACCATTGGTGACAAATACCTTTCCGAGATCTACCCAAATGTAGATATCAAGCGTTATGGATCATTCGACGAAGCCTTTACCGATTTACTCAACGGGCGCCTAGGTAGCGTGTTTGGTGGTTCTATGGGACTCAATACGGGCTTTCTTGAAACGGAGCAAGGTAAGGACTACCACTTTACGGGTCCTAAATTTACAGAAGAAAAATGGTTCGGGCGTGGTATTGGTGTCGCGGTACGAAAACAAGATAATGAACTCAAAGATCTTATTGATGACGGTATCCAGCGCTTGATCGACAATGGTCAGCATCAAAAAATCGCAAGTAAGTATTTTTCATACAGCATTTACGAATAGTTTGGTATGCAGTGTGGACTAAACTAATTGCGAACTGTGTTCACTTTAGAAAGCATCAGATAGCAAAAAGCCGCTCATAAAGAGCGGCTTTTTTAAGGGGTGGGAACCCAGCCACATCCCGGCACACAAGTCACTCGCTGCGGCTGCTCCCTTCCAGGCCTGACCGAGTTCACGAGCTATTGTTGCGGGAGGACCAGGCCCCCATAGATTCGTTTTCTAAGAGGCTTGCCTCAAAGAGTGATTGGATTATTAAGCATCACAGCAACCATTGCAAGCCCTTCCACCCTATTTTTGAACAATTGCGGTCTAAGTGCTTATCCTTTATTCAAACCACTAGAAAATCGCAGGTAAATTCACCATTTACCTGCATTTGGAAGGTTTGGATTGCTGGAGTACTAGATATCGATGTCTTCGTTATCTTCTGTGCGAATGATGTAGTCTGTCATCCACGCGGTGCCTAATAGACACAACCATACTACAAAGACTGGACTAGGTACTTCGATACTTGGGGTAATCACCAAAGCCGCAAAACCGACCGTTGGCAGTGTCCAACATAATAGTTTATTCCAGCGGAACGTTTTCAAGCGCGTCAGCGTTTCCATTGATGCCATGATGCCCGTTATACACAAGGCCACCAAAGCAGCATAAGGTAAATCGGCTATCCATAATGGAAGTATTAAGCCTAATGACCACCAGCTGTGTCGGCTAGCAGTCTTAAGATGATTTGCCGCCCACCAAATTACGATGATAGATAAGGTTTGAAGTGTGGTAACCCACGGGACGCCTTCAAGCTTGCCTGCTGATTGCGTGACCATGATTCCGACCTGCAACGTAGTCACGATCAAGCCAGAAATAATCACGACCGACAAACTACTGCGTCTTGAGAAGACCACCATCAATAGCGGGAACAGTACCCACGCACTGACAGACAGCGTGATAGGCTGCAAAGGAAGGGTTAGACCATAAGTGGTCATGGCAGCAAGCAAAGCTAATCCTGCTATGCCTCCCTGCGGTAAAATCCATAAAGCAGGAATTACCATTGCAAGCACCGGGATATCTCCCTCACTTAAACTGATTGCTCTCGCGCAAACAACCGCTAATAATGTGGTGATCAAGAACTGAAACGTTGTAAATACCATAGCCCTCTCCTTCTACCGATCCGTGGTACCATACCAATCGTAGTAATTAACTGGTCACCCTAGCTTGTTAAAAAACTCGATAACCTCGTTAGATTTTTTGATTGGAGAATGACTACTTATCAAAACTTCTTATCAAAACTTCTTATCAAAAAGAGCGGCCTTGCTCTCAAGCTTTTTCCCTGCGCTATTTTTGAACACTTACTTACTGTGATTGGTATTTATGAACTAGGAACATTTAGTATGGACCAATTTTTGAGCCAAATCTTTGCTGTGATTCACCAAATTCCATATGGAAAAGTAACAACTTATGGAGACATAGCACGTTTTTCAGGATTTCCGGGCTATGCGCGCCATGTTGGTAAAGCGCTGGGTAACCTGCCAGAAGGTAGCAAACTGCCTTGGTATCGAGTGATAAACAGCAAGGGTGAAATCTCTTTAAAGGGTGATTCGTTCGACCGACAAAAGCAGCATTTGGTTAAAGAAGGGATTGAGGTGAGTGATGCAGGAAAGATCAAACTCAGAATATACAAATGGCAGCCCTAGAGCTGCCACTAATCGCTGATTCAACTGGCTAAGTTAAGCCAATCAAGATGCCTTAACAGTGGCATCGACTTCTGATTAACGAACACCAACCAAACGTAGGTCTGCTTGCTGTGTATTTTCTACATCAGTAATTACTGACTTAATCGTGTCCGTTATGAAACGCAGTTTGCCGTCAACATGAATCGATGCGCGCATGTTGTAACGGTGGTTAGCTTTAATTTTGTCGTTGTCGTAGCTCAGCTCGAATGCGAACGGTACTTGCTTACCGTCTGTGGTGAACTCTTGAGTTGCGATAACCGTCGATGGTGCATCAGCCAGTGAGATATCTTCTAGCGTAACGGTAACCACTGCATTCTCTGGCAATGCAATTCTTTCACGGTAGCTTACTGTTCCTGAAATCACTTGAGTGTTCTCTGCAACCACTTCCTGAGAAGCGCTCGTTTCTGATGTTGCTTGGCAACCAACAAGTAGGCCAAACGATACTAAAGACGTAATAAGAATTAGAGCCTTTTTCATATTCAATTTCTCTCAACATGTTTGCCGGACTCGGCAAATCTACTCAGCAATTATAAGAGAGCTTTCATATTCTGTCTCGAAACCCTATGATTTATTGACAGATATCTGACTAAGCTAAATGATTAACACCATAATCTGACACCCATTTTACGAAGAGGAATGCTGGCGATGAGTCAACCTTTACAAGAATTACTAAGTTTACTTCAGCTAGAAAAACTGGAAGAAGGTTTATTCCGTGGGCAAAGTGAGAACCTAGGCCTACCACAGGTATACGGCGGTCAGGTATTGGGACAAGCGCTTTCTGCTGCTCGTTATACCGTTCAAGACGACCGTAGTGTTCACTCGTTCCACAGTTATTTTCTGTTTCCCGGCGATCCTGAAAAGCCAATCATTTACGATGTTGAGAACCTACGAGATGGACGCAGCTTTAGCACACGCCGTGTAAAAGCGATTCAAAATGGCCGCCCTATTTTCTATCTCACTGCTTCTTATCATGGCGATGCGCCAGGGTTTGAGCACCAGATTTCAATGCCTGATATTCCGGGACCAGAGAACTTTGCCTCAGAAACTGAATTAGCGAGCCACATTGCGGAATTCTTACCAGAGAAACTGCGCAAAACCTTCTGTGGCGAAAAGCCGATTGAGATGCGTCCGGTGACGGTGGTAAACCCACTGAAACCTAAGAAGACGGAAGCGAAACAATACCTTTGGGTAAGAGCGAATGGCGCGATGCCAGACAACCACTTGATCCACCAATACCTGCTTGCCTACGCATCGGATTGGGGATTCTTAGTGACGGCGCTTCACCCACATGAAGTCTCTATCATGACGCCAAATTTTCAAGTGGCGACGATTGACCACTCAATCTGGTTCCACCGCCCATTCAAAATGGACGAATGGCTGCTTTATGCGATTGAAAGCCCAACGGCAGCGAACACTCGCGGCCTAGTGCGCGGCGAGATCTTCAACCAGAAAGGTGAGCTGGTAGCGACAGCAGTACAAGAAGGTGTGATGCGTTTTACTAAATAGCACTCAAATAAATAGCGGATAAACGCTTCTTACAAACCCCAAATACGCACAAACAAAAAGAGGCTAGGTTTAATACCTAGCCTCTTTCTTTAATGACGCTTAAGAAAACTCGTCACGCAAAAATCAATAAAACCTACTCAACTTCTAACGTTGGCTCAAACTCGCCTTGAACTCGCGTTTTAATGCCATCACCTGCGTCTCGTAGAAGGTTAAATGGCGATAACACTACGCCTTTCACCGCGCCCTCAGCGGCTCCCTGAGCGAGTTCCTTACTCTTATCAGCTAACAAATTAGCTTGTGCCAAAATACCTGGGACTTCCGCTCGTAGCATTTCAGATTCCGTGACGATGACAGGAATAGTCTGTTCGCGGTAAGACTTACTTTCAGCGAGCATTGGTGGCATTACGTCTACGCGGTATCTCTTTAATTCAGTTAATGTTGGTGGAATAACATCGGTTCTTACCTGCTCGACTTCCGTTCGAACATTTTTCACTTCATCTAATATCGCAGGGATTTTGTTGTCGACCGAGGCTACGGTTTGATTCACATCATCGATCGTCTTTCTAACTTCTTCGACAGTGTTTAACACCTGAGGAGCAAGATCGCTGACATGTTCTGCAAGCGCTAATAGCTCTTCTACTTTGAGCCCTTTGGTGAGGCCCGATATGTCTTCGATAACTTGCGGGTAAGTATCAACGATTTCACCGACTTTATTAGTCAATGAGTAGATGGTGTAACCCAAGTAAAAAATGGCGACCGCCAGTACCAGCTGGATAGCGGTAGATACTTTTGCAAACATGAATAATCCTTTTCTTTATCGCAGAGACGAGATCTAAACTGAGAAGATAGTTAAACTAAAGCGATAGTTAATCTATTACTAGGCGCAGCTTAAAGCGGCAATGCTGTCGTGTACTTCAATGGTTCCATCGCAAACGTCGAGGTCACATTAGAGATACCATCAATGCTATTCACCAAGCGCTTATAGAAATCATCAAAGCACTTCATGTCTTTAACCTGAACCTTCATCATATAATCATATTCGCCAGCCATGCGATAGAACTCCATCACTTCTGGAAATTCCGACACAGTATTCACAAAACGACCATACCACTCATGAGAATGATCACTGGTTTTCACCAATACGAACGCAGTAAAGGAAAGATCCAGTTTTTCCGGGTTCAGCAGTGCAACTCTTTTCTCAATAATGCCGTTCTCTTCGAGGCGCTTAAGCCTTTTCCAACAAGGCGTTGTAGTGAGATTGACCGCTTCAGAAATATCGTTCAATGACAGGGTGCTGTCTTCTTGCAGTAACCCTAATATTTTTTTATCTACGGCATCTATCACACTTTCACCAAATCGCATTTAAAGAGAATAATTTTCTACAATTTAAGCAAAACAAAGCAAATATGGCAAAGTTTTTCTCTCGGATTATGGATAAATTAGAACCATACCAATTACAAAGAATTCCTACACTCGATCAGGAGAACGCTTATGTGCACTGACCATCAATGGATTAACAACGCGATTCGTAAAATTGAAGCGGACTACCAACGCTCAGCGGATACGCACCTTATCAAGCTCGATCTACCAAGTATCGAAGGCATTGATGTTTACCTTAAAGATGAAAGTACACACCCTACAGGCTCTTTAAAGCACCGTTTAGCGCGTTCTCTATTCTTATACGCTATCTGTAACGGTTGGGTTGGCCCAGAAACAACAATTATTGAATCTTCATCGGGCAGTACTGCGGTATCTGAAGCGTACTTTGCTCGTCTACTTGGCCTGCCGTTTATTGCGGTAATGCCAAAATGCACAGCGAAGAAGAAGATTGAGCAGATAGAATTCTACGGCGGCCAAGCGCATCTTGTTGACCGCTCAGATGAAATTTACGATGAGTCTCGTCGTTTAGCAGAAGAACTGAACGGTCACTACATGGACCAATTTACTTACGCTGAGCGCGCAACCGACTGGCGTGGTAACAACAACATCGCGAACTCGATTTTCAATCAAATGCAGATGGAAGATCACCCAGTTCCGGCTTGGGTAGTAATGAGCCCAGGTACTGGCGGTACTTCAGCGACGATTGGCCGTTTCATTCGCTACCAACAACATGAAACTAAGCTTTGTGTTGTGGACCCTGAGAACTCTGTATTCCACGAATACTTCCAAACAGGCAATGCGAACGTGAAATGTAGTACATTCAGCAAGATTGAAGGCATTGGTCGCCCACGAGCAGAACCAAGCTTCATTCCTGGTGTGGTTGACGAAATGCGTAAAATCCCAGACGCAGCAAGTATCGCAACGACACATTGGTTATCTGACATTCTTGGTCGCAAGGTCGGCGCATCAACCGGGACTAACATGTACGGTGTGCTTCAATTAGCCAGTGAAATGAAAGCACGTGGAGAAAAAGGTTCTATCGTGACTTTACTGTGTGACAGTGGTGAGCGTTACCTAGATACTTACTTCAATGACGAGTGGGTAAATCTGAATATCGGTGACCTACAACCTTATGCAGCGAAGTTAGAAGCTTTCTCGCAAACGGGTGAGTTGGCTTAAGTTCAAAACCGATAGTTCGAAATAGAAAAGAGCCCTTGATGGGCTCTTTTTGTTTATTCATTCTATTAGTCAGCCACTAACGAGAACAAATTACTCTGGCTTCTGCTTCGCTTCAAATGCCGCGAGTTGTTCAGGCGTCGCTTTTGGTTGATGGTTTTGTTTCCACTCATCGTAAGTCATGCCGTATACACGCTCACGAGCGTCATCGATATCCAAGTCTAAGCCTTGTTGCTCTGCTTCCGCTTTGTACCATTTACTGAAACAGTTTCGGCAGAAGCCAGCCAAGATCATCAGATCGATGTTCTGCACATCTTTATTGTTATCTAGGTGTGCTAGCAGGCGACGAAAGGTTGCTGCATCCAGCTTATCTTGTTCTTCTTGAGAAAGATCTTTGTATTTAAATTCAGCCACTTTACTTTCCTTTATTCGATCTATTGTATTAATTCGTTGAGCTCTGTTTGTTATACAAAAAAAGCCTGCAATTCGCTAGGAGCAAACGCAGGCTTTTCAATATTGTTACACTATTCCGTGTTCATTAATCGTGCGTGTTCATTAACCGTGACTGGTTCTTCCCACGTTGTCATGGCTAAGCTCTTTATTAAGTTCCGCTTCCACGTGACCCGGAGAGCGTGTTGATCCTGAAATCAGTCGGTACATCGCAGGAATTACGAACAGAGTAACCAATGTCGCGAAGCCCATACCGAAGAAGATAACCGTACCCACAGCCACTCGGCTTTCATAGCCTGCGCCCGTTGAAGTAATCAATGGAATTGCACCAGCCAGCGTCGTGAATGCCGTCATCATGATTGGACGTAAGCGTCGAGCAGAAGCATCAATGATCGCCTTTTCAAACTCAATACCACGGTCACGAAGTTGGTTAGCAAACTCTACGATCAAGATACCGTTTTTGGTTACCATACCGATCAACATGATCATACCAATCTGGCTGTAGACGTTGAGCCCTTGACTCATCAGCACCAAGCCTAAGAAGCCACCGAAGATACCCATAGGTACGGTGAACATCACCACCAGCGGGTTAATGAAGCTTTCAAACTGCGCGGCCAGTACCAAGTATGCGACCAGCATCGCTAGCGCAAACACCACTAGGATACTTGATTGGTTCTCTTTAAAGTCTTTTGACTCGCCAGAGTAGCTTACTGAAATATCACCCGGTAACTGCTCAATCGCTTGTTCATCGAGGAAGTCTAGTGCATCACCCAGCGTGTAACCTTCCATTAGGTTCGCTTTGATGGTCACCGATTTCTGCTTATTGTAGTGCGACAAACGAATCGAGGACGCTACCTCTTCAATATGCGTTAGCGTATCCAGTGTTACCAATTCACCAGATTGAGTTCGCATGTAGATTTGGCTTAAGTCATTGGCATTGTTAAAGCTGTTCTCATCGCCACGCAGGTAAACGTCGTACTCTTCACCACGTTCAACGAACGTCGTTTCACTCTTACCGCCCAGCATGATTTCTAACGTATCTGAAATATCCGAAACGCTAACACCTAGCTCTGCTGCACGCTGCTTATCTACGGTTACCAATAGCTCTGGTGTTTTCTCAGAGTAATCGATGTCCGCGCCTTCCATCATTGGAGAATCTTCAGCCGCTTGCTTTAAGAGCTCTGCCCACTTCTGAAGTTCAGAGTAATCAGAACCGCCAAGTACGAATTGAACAGGCTCACTTGAACCACCTTTGAAGCCCGGCATGAACGGGAATACACGCACATCTGGAATGCCGTTCAACGATTTACGAACTTCGTTCAACGCTTCTTGTGCGGTAACGTCACGCTCATCCCAGTCTTCTAGGATCATGATTACGAAGCCCGTTTGGTCACCCGCATTACCACCAAACGCTGGTGATTGAATACTGAATGACTTCAAGAAGCCCTGACCAAGCAATGGCATTAAGCGTTCTTCAACGATGTCCATGTTGGCAGACATACGGTTGTAACTGGTTGCATCGGCACCACGAACAAACGCAAATATAACACCACGGTCTTCTTGTGGCGTCAGTTGCGACGGCACTTGTTGCATCAAGCCATAACTACCGCCCATACACGCGATAATGATGATTGGAGCGGCCCAACGCCAGTTAAGAGCACGGAGCAATACCGCGCGGTATCCAGACTCAAGCTTGCCAAATACGCGCTCGACAAACAAATTGAAACGGTTTGGTTTAACGTTCGCTTTAAGGATCTTACTGCCTAGCACTGGCGTTAGCGTTAATGCGACTAGCGACGAGAAGATCACCGACATCGCAAGCAATACAGAAAACTCGGTAAACAATAGGCCAACCATGCCGTCCATGAACGAGATTGGTAGGAATACCATTACCAATACAAGCGTTGTTGCGATTACCGCGAAGCCTACTTCACGAGTACCTTTATAGGCCGCAAGCAGCGGTGACTCACCACGTTCAATATGGTGGAAAATGTTCTCAACCACCACGATCGCATCATCTACCACCAAACCAATCGACAGGATAAGTGCCATCAAGGTAATCAGGTTGATAGAGAAACCGAAGTAGTACGCGGCAATAAACGACGAGATCAGAGATACAGGTACGGTTACCGCTGGAATAAGTGTTGCACGTGCTTGACCAATAAAGATATAAAGCACAAGGATAACCAAGCCGCCCGTGATAAAGAGCGTGCTGTAAACCTCAGAGATTGAGCGGTCGATAAAGACAGTTGAGTCATAGTCGACAGCTAAACGAGTACCGTCTGGCAAGAACTTTTGAATTGCTTCGACTTCTTTATGGACTAAGTCAGCCACCTCAAGTGGGTTCGCATCTGACTGAGGCACGATACCCATACTTACGTTAACAACGCCGTCACTCTTAAAGGTCGAGTTCTCGTTTTCTGCGCCAATGTAAACATCCGCTACGTCTTTCAAGTAGATAGGTGTGTTATCAGAGGCACGTTTAACGACTAGATATTCGAAATCTTCCGCTTCAGTGTAAGAACGAGCAGTACGAACCGACATCACAATCGCATCGTTACGTACTTCACCACCTGGGCTTTCAATGTTCTCACTGTTCAGAGCAGAAGTGATGTCCGAGGTAGTAACGCCACGACCCGCCATCTGCGCAGGTTTCAGCTTCACGTACATTACTTTGTACAAGCCACCTGAGATATCCACCGAGCTCACGCCAGAAATCAAACTAAAGCGGTCAATCAACACACGTTCGGTGTAGTCGGTTAACTGCGTTCGGTCCATCTCCGTCGAACTTAAGTTGATGTAGACCGAAGCTTCACCACTACCATTGTTCTTATAAACAATTGGGTCGTCGGCTTCATCTGGCAATGAACGCTGCGCACGAGCTACAGCATCACGAACATCACTCACACCGGTATTGAGGTCGTAACCAAGCTCAAAAGTAATCGTGATACGCGACATACCGTTACGCGTTGTGGATTCGATCTCATCGATACCACTGATGCCGGATAACTGGTCTTCAAGGTTGGAGGTTATTTGGCTTTCAATGATGGTGGCAGACGCACCCTCATAACGAGTACTGATCGATACTACCGGGCTTTCAATATCTGGCATCTCACGAACCGCGAGCTTATTGAAAGAGACAATACCAAACACAACCAATAGTAGGCTCAATACGACGGCCGCTACTGGTCTCTTTACAGAAACATCAGATAACAACATTAGTTAGCGCCTTCTTGTGCTTTTTTATCACTTGCTGCATCAGCTGGGCGATTAACGGCAAGCTCTTGAACCAAGACGCCGTCACGCATGTTCACGATACCTTGCACCACGATCTTCTGGCCAATTTCGATGCCTTTGTCGATCACGACTTCGTTATCAATACGTGCCCCAAGGAAAACTTCTGTACGAGTTGCTTTGTTGTCTTCGTCAATAACATAAACGAAACGCTTCGTACCTGAATACTCAAGCGCTTGAACGGGAATGATTGGCGCTTCCACTGGTGGGAAGTCCATATCCGCTGCCACTAACATACCTGGCTTTAGATAATCATTATTGTTGTCGAAGTGGATTCGAACTCGAAGGTTCAAAGTTTCAGCGTTAATACGAGAATCAATGCCAACGACAGTACCAGTAAACTGAGTGTCACCCCAGGCGCTGGTGCGAGCCGTTACTTTCATACCTTTAGACAGTTTAGAAAGGTAGCGCTCCGGGATCTGCAGATCTAATTGCATTACCGATAGGTCATCTAAGGTCACGAGTTCAGTACCTGCAGTCACCATTTTACCGCGGCTAAAGTCGATAAAACCAACAGTGCCCGAGAATGGCGCGCTGATGTGAAGATCTTTCAGATTGGCATTTGCAGCAGCTAAACGAGCGTTGGCAATCTCTACGTTCGTTTTCTGAGCGTCAATTTCAGTTTGCGTGATCGCGTTACGTTTCACTAGGCGTTGAAATTCCGCTAGCTTACGTTGCTCGTCTTTTAGATAAGCTTGCGCTTCTGCAACTGCCGCTTTTGCTTTGTCATCGTCGAGTTGAACCAACATCTGCCCTTTAGTGACATCTTGATTGGCTTTAATGTTGATAGAGTCCACTCTGCCAGCCACTTCAGAAGTGATCATTACCGATTGCTCGGCTTCTAGCTTACCGACCAACGAAAGAGATTGGCTAACTTGGTGAATATCAACCTGCTCAGTAACAACAGTGACAGTGCTTGGGCCCATACGTTTAGCGAGTACGGCTGGAGACGCCATAAGAATAGACAAGCTAAGCAGGGTTAAAACAGATTTACGCTTCATAATAATGGTCTGCAAGTAAGTTTATACCAATCACAGTGAGTAAGTGGTCAGAAATAGCGTAGGGAAAAGGCTTGAGAACAAGGCAGCTCTTTTCAACAGATAGTTTCGATAAGTAGTTATTCTACAATCAAAATATCTGACGCTGTTCTCGAGCATTTTAGCAAGCTAGAATGACAAGTTACTTACTACGATAGGTATTATTATCTATAAATGAAATTAACCGTATTCTATCAACTGATGAATGCTGTAACGTCAAGAAGTGTAAATCTAGATTAAATTCCATTTACGTTTCATCACGTTTTAGACACATTGAACACAATACAGAAAGCCTGTCACCTCAAGGTGTTACCTATCAGTACGTAAACCTTAGTACAGATGTTCACTTCCCGAGCAATATGCGTACTTTTCGCCATCTTTGCCCAAAAAGGCAGCATTCAACACAAAACCATAAGAAAAACTCTTTACAGGTTTAACGTGTTTGCTATGATGCGCTCCGCACTTGAGAGATGCGTTGGGAAAAACATCTCTTTAGCCTATCCATTATGAGTTAGGAAAAACACCCTGGAGGGGTTCCCGAGTGGCCAAAGGGAGCAGACTGTAAATCTGCCGGCACTGCCTTCGATGGTTCGAATCCGTCTCCCTCCACCATATTCTTCTTACCTCTTTTGAGAGTTAAGAGAACAACCTGATTGATGGGCTTATGGGAAAACATCAATTTAGGCTTACTTTGTGAAAAGTAAGACACACCCTGGAGGGGTTCCCGAGTGGCCAAAGGGAGCAGACTGTAAATCTGCCGGCACTGCCTTCGATGGTTCGAATCCGTCTCCCTCCACCATATTCT
>NZ_JBFRSD010000032.1:0-42261 GCF_041473395.1 Vibrio sp. 10N.222.55.C6 | reverse complement strand
TTAATTTTCCGGATTGGTATGAGTCTTATTATTCGTCTCAGAGTTTGTAGAGGCGCTTTACGTTGATCACGAGCTCTGATATTCCGACACTTATTATTAAGCTCTGCTCTCTCTAGCAGCGCTTGATTACGTAAGTTTATACTTGTGGCTATTGGTTCGTTGATTAACTTTTCCTGAGCGTCTTGAGAGCTCTATCTCCTACTAATTTGAACTGGCTGATAAAGATGCCTCGTTTCTAATAACAAGGTTTTGTTGGTCGGTAACTCTTGCTATCTCCCTCTACTTAATAGATTAATCTACAGGCAGTTACGTGAACTCCCCGGTTATAACGGTTTATAGTTGGAACGTTGATGGCTATTTAATTGTTAATTCAACGTGACTTTAAGTGGGCATCTGTCGGCGGGTAAATATCTTTAAGCGCCTTCTCTCAAGCTGATCTCCATTTGTTCTTGAACTTCAAGGTATCACTTTTCTCTATGACTCCTCTCGAACCTCTTATAAGGACTTGTTTATAAGAATGGTAAAACTACGTACAGACACAACTAAAGTCGTTCTCCGTGTGTTTGAGAAGCCCAGTTGAGCAATTTCATGGTTAGTTGGTATTGGGCAGGTAAGTGTTTGATGAGCTTGGTTTATAGCTATTGTAGAAGTTATCTAGGGTTAAATAGCAGATACAAAAAAGCCGATGCTAGACATCGGCTTAGTTTGAGTCGCTTAGAGTTAAGCGGGTTGAACTAGAGCGAGCGCTTTACGAGAAACCTCGTGAGCTGCTTTTGTTAAGTTTTGCTTCTCTAGGGCGTCAGATAGATATCCGTAATCTGAAACATTTGAGCGAAGTGCTAGGGCTTTTTCGAAGTGGCTTTGTGCTTCCGCCCACTTCTGCTCTCTTAAGTAGAACTGAGCCAGAGCGCTGTGTGCTTCGGCATTACCACTGTCTTTACTGATTGCACGTTCTAGCATGACCACTACTGGGTGGTGATCGGCTAGATTCAACTCTGGAAGCAACATGTAGAGCTCATTTGAACCACTCTTCGCAATGTTCTCTTTGATCACTGTGAACGCTTCTGAGTCAGCTTTGCGAGCGATAAGTTGCTTCACAAAGCAGGATACAAGGTGCGAACTTTGTTTCTGTTTTCTTGAAAGCTTGTTCCAATGGCTGATTAAACCTTCGCTACCTTGCTGTTGTGCCACATCATGAAGTAGCCCACATTGTGCTTTCTGTTCTAATTCACGTTGCTCATCAGCTGTTAGAAGTTTGTTCTTAACTAATTTAGGAGTTAACTCTAGCAATGGCTGCCATAACTTCAGTTGCAAGTAAGTGGCTTTTAACAGGCCAAGTACAGCAGTGTTATTAGGGTATGTGCCTTTTAGGGTCGAAAGTGTATCGAATGCAGCTTCGTAGTTTGACTCGCTGATTTGCTGTTTAGCTTTAGTTAGCTCAACCGCTAGTAGAGAGTCGTCCTGTTGGCTAGCAAGCTCGATGTACTTATCTCGCTCACTTGTATTACCTTGTTCGTGTGCCGCTTGAGAAGCGACTAAATAACAAAGTAGAGGCATGTCGTGATGGTTAGCCCAACGAGTTACTTTCTTCTCAGCGCCTTTCCAGTCACCTTCAAGTAGCTTGATAATGCCTTCATTGGTATAACGACGAGAACGTTTCAGCTTACGAACACTGAACCAGTTCCAAGTTGTCGAGCTTGCGTAAATAAGCTTTTTAAATAGGTACTCTAAGCCGAATAGAGCCGCTAGAAGAGCAATGACAAAGATAACCAGTGTTGTCACGCTCATCTCAATAGTCTTATTCGCAATTGAGATCAGAACGTAGCCTTGTTGACCAGAGAACTGAGTACCAACAATTAACCCAGCACCTAGAACGAGAAAAAGAAAAATCCAACGAATCATTATTTTTCCTCCGTGGTCATAACGGTGACTTCACGACGTAGGCGCTCACGTATCACATCTGACAACTCATTTTGAGATTCAAGCTTTACAGGGTATTTCACAGAGATGTTCTGTTCACTTAGCTGTTTAATCGCTTTCTCAAATTCAATCACTGAGTTGTTATCTTGGTTTAGATACGCTTTCGACCACTCGCTAGCGGTATTAAGAGCTGCGCTATAGAGTTCACCTTGTTCTTTGTAGACGGCGCGAATCGCGGTTTCTAATTTACCTTTGATGTTTTCACGCAGGTAGAAGTGTTGTTCAGGAGAGAGTAGAGGGATAACTTCGCCATCACGACTACGGAAGGTAATGAAGTTTTCTGAGAAGTCTTTCATCGACGTCATCAGGTTGTTCTGCCAATCATTAATATCTTGCGATACCGCTTTTTTCTCAACAACCGCAGCTTCCGGAAGAATCGCATTGGCAAGCGGCAGTGTATCGACTTGCTGTTGCAAGCTTGTGATACGCAGAACTAAGCCGTCACGGTCGATCAGAGGAATAGTGCGAAGCTTGGTAATGTCATTGGTCATTGATTGACGCAGTGACACTAAGCTCGGGTCATTCAGTGCTGCGATACGTTGATCGGCGCTTTCCATTAACTTGGTTGCGCTAACGGCATCATGCTCGAGGAACAGTTTACGTCCTGCTAGTTTCACAAGGTAATCGGCTTCGGCAAGTAACCAGTCATTCGGGCGGCGACCTTTCACGTCAGCCACTGCTAACTGCAGGCTTTGAATGCTCTTCTGCTGTTGAGATTGCACGACCTGAGTTTTCTCCACCGCGTGTGAGGCTTCTTGGATAGTCTCTTGCTTGATGGTTTTTAGGTCTTTATTTACCGCAGATTGGGTATTTTGAAGTTGTGCTTGAAGAGCGGCTATTTGAGCCGAGTATTCAGCGCTCTTTTGCTGCATTTGAAATGCGATACCGCCACTGAAGATAATTGAAATAGCGATCGCAATAGCGCCTAGTTTGACACCGCGCTTACCTTGCTTTTCTGCTTTCTCTATTTGCTCTTTATGCTCAGCTTGAGGCTGCTCATTTTTAGCGGTATTTGAAGCAGAGGCATCAAGCTTCTGTTCAGGTTGTTTTGTCTCTGTAGAGTCAGCTTTTTCGTTTTCAACAACTACTGGCTGAGTATCTTGTTTCTTTTCAGGTTCAATATGCTCATTATTTTTTTTGCTTGTCATGCTTATTTCCTGTTTCTAGCTAGGGCCGGAGAGCAGCCAGTAATATTTGGTTCGTAGCACTGTGAGTATTGGTCACATTCGAGAAGCCGAGTTGTTGTGCTCGTTCTACAATGCGCTGGCTTGGGACAAATAGATGTCTTGTTGAAAGCCAAGCCAAATACTCATCAGGGGTAATTGAGCAGAGATACTCCAATTGTTCCTGACTAGTGATGACAACTTTGGACGTTTTTTTGTTTATCCATGTTTGATAGGTATTGTGGTCGCTAATAGGAATATATTCTCTACGGTAGGTCTCACAATAAGAGACTTGTGCACCTCGATTGAGTAGAGAATCCCTAATGAGCTCACGCCCACCATTGCCACGTAGTATCAAAATGGACTTATTTTCTACGCCATTAAGTTCAGTAAGTTTAAGAAGATGTTCACTATCACTAACTTGAGGATAGTTTACTTTTTGTTTACAGACTTTGCTTAAAACGTGCGCAGTTTTTTGACCAACGCCAAGATAAAGCGGCGAAGTAGGCCAAATGGATGAGGTTTTTGAAAGGATGCTTTGGGCAGCCGCCACGGCGTGGTGACTGACTGCAATAATGATATCGCTGTTATTAAGCTGGGTGCTTAAATCCGCAGAGTTGGGATTATCCACGATACGAATCAGCGGATGATGGATTGCTTGAACCCCTTCATCCGCTAGTTGTTGGCAAAGCGATTGTCCCTCTGAACCGGGACGAGTCACCAACACTGTCATGATTATTCTTGGTCAACGTAGAGCTTGGTTAAGATTTCTCTCGCGCCATCATCCAGCAATTGATTTGCCAGAGTCACGCCAAGTGCTTCTGCATCTTTGCGAGGGCCAGAGATCTCACCACGAACCATCTTAGAACCGTCCGGTTCACCAACTAATGCACGTAGCCAGATGTTTTCGCCATCTAATAATGAGTAGCTGCCGATAGGAACCTGACAGCCACCTTCTAGGGTAAGGTTCATTGCACGTTCGCACAGTACACGATCAGCCGTGTCTTTATGATTCAGTGGTTCAAGGAGTTTAATCAGACGCTCGTCATCAAGGCGACACTCAATACCAACAGCGCCTTGGCCAACAGCAGGGAGAGACTGCTCTGGTTCGATGAAGCTACGAATACGCTCTTCTAGCTCTAGACGTTTAAGACCTGCAGCAGCCAGTACGATCGCATCGTATTGACCATCATCGAGTTTACCTAGACGAGTACCAACGTTGCCGCGCAGCTCTTTGATGATCAGATCTGGGCGGTATTCTAACAGTTGGCATTGGCGACGCAGACTGCACGTACCCACGACAGCACCTTGTGGGAGTTCGTCGATGTTGTTGTAAGTGTTTGATACGAAAGCGTCACGCGGATCTTCGCGCTCACAAATTGTTACCAGACCTAGACCTTCAGGGAAGTCGACAGGTACATCTTTCATTGAGTGAACCGCTAGGTCAGCACGACCTTCTAGCATGGCTACTTCAAGTTCTTTAACGAACAGTCCTTTACCACCCACTTTAGCAAGCGGAGTGTCTAGGATGATGTCACCTTTGGTCACCATAGTTACCAACTCAACCTCTAAACCAGGGTGAGCAGCTTGCAGTGCATCCCTTACAAAGTATGCCTGCCAAAGGGCAAGAGGGCTTTTTCTGGTCGCGATACGGATTGGTGCTGAATTTGTCATGGTGTTTCCGATATAGGTTCTGTAATAGCCTAATCCTACCATTATGAGGCGAGAATTCTTACTGTTTGATCATTCCATACTTTGATAGCTGAGAGATTTTCATGAGTTCACCAAAATAGTGTGATTAGTATCTCATTTGAAACATGGGCTATTATTAGAAATAGTCAATAAAGAGGACACTACGGCGCCGTGAGTTTAACTTTCTGTCATCAAGGAATTGACCAGTATGACGGGTTCCTTTGCTTTACCATTAAGGGTAAAAGTGTTAAATTGATCACGTTTTGTTGCTCCTTTCGTTCAGTAACTAAACAGAACTGCACTTAACCTCAAACCAAGGACTTACCTTGCAGGCTTACACTCAAACTTTGATTCAACGATTAGACAATCTAAATCAGCAGCGCATTGATCGTGCGTTGGCGTTGATGAATGTGCAAGGCCAGCGAGTATTCAACCTTATTCCCGCACTGCTTCACTTCAATCACCCGATGATGCCTGGTTATTATGACCAACAAGTTCCTTTTGGAATTCGTAGCTTCACGCTTAATGAATTCCAAAAGCAATTTGTCTCTGATACCGAATTAACGCTGGGTGGCAAACTCACCGAGACGGATGAACCAGCAATCCTTGGCTTGTACACCATGGGTAGTACTTCTTCTATTGGTCAAAGCACTTCAAGTGATCTTGATATCTGGGTGTGTGTTTCCCCGGATATGGATGGCGCCTCTCGCGATAGCCTAACCAACAAGTGTCTCTTGATTACCGATTGGGCTGAAACCTTGGGAGTAGAAGCGAACTTCTTCTTGATGGATGAAGAGCGTTTCCGTTCGAACCATTCAGAAGAGATGACCGGCGATAACTGTGGTTCTTCACAGCACTTATTATTGCTTGATGAGTTTTATCGCTCTGCGGTTCGTTTGGCTGGTCAGCGTTTGTTGTGGCAAATCATTCCGCCAGAAATGGAAGAGTGTTACGACGAGTATGTTCAAGGTTTGTGTCAGGATGGCTATCTTGATTGCTCGCAGTGGATCGATTTCGGCAAGCTGAATCGCATTCCCGCTGAAGAGTACTTTGGTTCAAACCTGTGGCAGCTCTATAAGAGTATCGACTCACCGTATAAATCGGTTTTGAAGGCGATCCTGTTAGAAGCCTATTCATGGGAATACCCAAACACCCAACTGCTGAGTATTGATACCAAGCGTCGCTTCTTCGCGGATGAACCGGATCTGTATGGCATGGATAGTTACTATCTGATGCTTGAAAAGGTAACGCGCTATCTAGAACGCATTAACGACCACACTCGATTGGACTTGGTAAGACGCTGTTTTTATCTTAAGACCCACGAGAAGCTGTCACGAGATGCGGGCATTGGTTCTGTTGCGTGGCGTCGTGAAGCCTTGACTGAGATGACTAAGTCTTGGAATTGGGGACATGAAACCATTGCTGAGCTCGATAACCGCCGTAACTGGAAGGTTGAGCAGGTTAAAGTGGTGCACCATGCACTGCTTGATGCCTTGATGCTGAGCTACCGTAATCTGATTCAATTTGCGCGTCGTAACGACATCACTTCGGCAATCAGCCCACAAGATATCAGCATCTTGGCACGTAAGCTTTACGCTGCGTTTGAGGTATTGCCAGGTAAAGTGACACTGCTGAACCCACAAATCTCTCCGGATCTGCATGAACCCGACTTGAGCTTCATCGAAGTTCGTCAGGGTCAGTCGAATAAAGCAGGTTGGTACTTGTATAAGCAGCCACTGGTTGCACACCGCATTCTTGGTCAGCCTTCTCTAGAGCACCATGAGTACTTGAGTAAGTTGGTAGCATGGTCGTTTTTTAATGGCTTGATTACCGAGTCGACACGTTTGCACTCTGTGGTACGTGACGCTCACATCGATATCGATAAGTTCTATCAAATGGTGAGCGACCTGCGTAATACGTTTTCTTTGCGTAAGCGTCGCCCAAGTATGCAAGCACTGGCGAGCCCGTGTGAGATAAGCCAGCTAGCGATGTTCATCAACTTTGAAAATGACCCGACGTCTGAATTAAGTGGTCGTGCATTAAAAGTGGACCTCAAGAACGCCGATATCTTCAGCTTTGGTGAGGAAGGTAAGAGCTTAGTCGGCAGTGTCGACTTAGTTTATCGTAACTCTTGGCATGAAGTACGTACGCTGCATTTCCAAGGTGATACGGCAATGCTGGATGCGCTGAAGACGGTACTTGGTAAAATGCACCAAGATGCTTTACCGCCAGAATCGGTTGATGTGTTCTGTTACAGCAAAAACCTGCGTGGTGTGATGCGTAACATGGTGTATCAACTGCTTGCTGAGTGTATCGATTTACGATTGAAACCGATTGAACCCGAGAAGCGCCGCCGCTTTAAGGCTATTCGTTTAGCTAATAAGATGTTTGGTCTGTTCTTCGAACGTCGTGGTGTGTCGGTACAGATGTTGGAAAACTCGGTCGATTTCTACCGTAGCATCTCAACCAATAAGCTCAAAGGCTCACCTTTACTGATGCTCGATAAAGAGCAAGAGTATCAGCTACCAGAAGTGGTGGATGGTTTTGCGAGTGAGGGCTTGATTCAGTTCTTTTTCGAAGATACCGACAAAGGCTTCAATATTTATGTATTGGACGAGTCGAACCAAGTTGAGGTCTACCACCAGTACAGCGGTGAAAAAGATGAGATGATCGCGAGCGTGAATTCTTTCTACACATCGGTAAAAGATGAGTCGAAGATGTCGTCTAAGTTGATTAACTTTAACCTACCTCAGTACTACCAAATCGTTCATCCTGAAGAAGGCAATTCTTACGTTGTGCCTTATCGTAACGATGCAACTTTAGCTTCTCGGAGCTCAAAGATAGTCAACATCTAGTCTTACTAAGCCCGATTGATATTGAAAAAGGAGTGATTGATTCACTCCTTTTTAGTTTTGCTTACAAATGATTAGACCCAATCGATCGCTTCACCTGCGTGCTTCACGCATTCTTCTTTAACCATCTCAAACAGCTCCATGCCCGTCTTTGAACATGTCCACTTGTCGTCAACTAGCTTGAAGTGAAAGCCACCAGATTTAGACGCTAACCAGATTTCTTTCATTGGTTCTTGGCGGTTAATGATGATTTGGCTGCGGTTCTCAAACTCCAGCGTCATCACGTTACCAGTCACTTCGTAATCAATATCTGCCTCTGATTCATCGATAGCTTCTTCGATGTTTTGCATCTGTATATCGACCAGCTGATGAAATTCAGTCTCGTTCATCCTTTCTATCCTATTGCTTTTCCTGAGTGTGGTGCGATTATAGGGGGCATTGAGTTAATAATCACGATATGCAAAATGAAAAAATTAATTGCTGCTCTATTTATGATGTCCGTTATTGGACTTTCTGGTTGTGGTCAAACGGGTCCTTTGTACGATCCTGATGAAGTTCAGCAAACCGAACAATCACAATAAGTGAAAACACGCAGAAATCGTTATTTATAAGGGATAAGAACTTTGGATTACTTCAACTATCAGGAAGATGGCCAGCTTTGGGCTGAGGACGTCGCACTTTCACAACTAGCAGAGCAATATGGTACACCGCTGTATGTATATTCTCGTGCAACATTAGAACGCCACTGGAATGCGTTTGATTCATCGGTTGGTGAGCATCCGCACTTGGTGTGTTATGCCGTTAAAGCTAACTCAAACCTTGGCGTGTTGAATACTTTGGCTCGTTTGGGTTCTGGCTTCGATATCGTTTCTGGCGGTGAGCTAGAGCGTGTGGTTGCTGCCGGTGGCGATCCAGCAAAAGTTGTATTCTCTGGTGTCGGTAAAACAGCCGCTGAAATGAAGCGTGCGCTTGAGTTGAACATTAAGTGTTTCAACGTAGAGTCTGAACCAGAACTAGAGCGACTGAATAAAGTAGCTGGTGAGCTTGGTGTTAAAGCGCCGATTTCACTGCGTATCAACCCAGACGTTGATGCGAACACTCACCCTTATATCTCTACTGGTCTGCGTGATAACAAGTTTGGTATCGCTTTCGACCGTGCTCCTGCTGTCTATGAGTTTGCAAAAACACTCGATAACTTGTCTATCCATGGTATTGATTGCCACATTGGTTCTCAGTTAACGGATATCGAACCTTTCATCGATGCAACCGATCGCCTGCTTGCGCTGATCGACCAGCTACGTGCTAACGGTATCAACATCAAACACCTTGATGTCGGTGGCGGTTTGGGTGTGGTTTATCGTGATGAATTACCACCACAGCCTTCTGACTACGCGAAAGCCTTATTGGCTCGCCTAGACAATCATTCTGATCTAGAGCTGATTTTCGAGCCTGGAAGAGCGATTGCTGCTAACGCTGGTGTATTATTAACGAAAGTCGAGTTCCTCAAGCCAACAGAGCACAAGAACTTTGCCATCATCGATGCAGCAATGAACGATCTAATGCGCCCAGCACTTTACCAAGCTTGGCAGGATATTGTTCCTGTGAGCCCTCGTCAGGGTGAAACTGTGACTTACGATTTGGTTGGCCCAATCTGTGAGACAGGCGATTTCCTAGGTAAAGATCGTGACCTTGTTCTTGAAGAAGGTGATCTGCTAGCAGTTCGTTCAGCGGGTGCTTATGGCTTCGCGATGTCATCTAACTACAACACTCGTTCGCGTGCGGCTGAAGTGATGGTGGATGGCGATAAAACTCACTTGGTTCGTCAGCGTGAAGAGCTTACGAGTCTGTGGGAACTTGAAAACATTCTTCCGGAGTAATTTTAAGCGTTATGCACTTCCACTTTTCTAAAATGCATGGTTTGGGCAATGATTTCATGGTCGTGGACTGCATTACTCAAAATATTTTCTTTTCTCCAGATTTGATCCGTCGTTTGGCGGATCGTCACACTGGTGTGGGCTTTGATCAGCTACTTGTGGTTGAGGCTCCCTATGATCCAGAAACTGATTTCCATTACCGCATATTCAATGCGGATGGCAGTGAAGTGGAGCAGTGTGGCAATGGTGCACGTTGTTTTGCACGATTCGTTCGCATGAAAGGCTTAACGAATAAGTACAGCATCAACGTGAGTACCAAGAAAGGTAAAATGGTTCTCAAGATTGAAGAGAATGACCTGATCACGGTGAACATGGGCATTCCTGAGTTCGAACCCGGCAAGATTCCATTCAAGGCCAAGCAGCCAGAGAAGACGTATATCCTAAGAACGGATGTACACACCTTATTCTGTGGTGCGGTAAGCATGGGTAACCCACATGTGGTTACCGTGGTTGATGACGTCGACACGGCTGATGTGGACACCTTAGGCCCACTACTTGAATCACATGAACGTTTCCCTGAGCGTGTTAATGCTGGCTTTATGCAGGTCGTTAACCGTGAAGAAGTTCGTCTACGTGTTTACGAACGCGGCGCGGGTGAAACTCAGGCATGTGGCAGCGGAGCGTGTGGCGCAGTTGCAGTGGGTATCACTCAAGGCTTACTGGCTGAGAATGTGAAGGTTCGTCTACCAGGCGGTGACTTACACATTAGCTGGCAAGGCCCGGGTAAACCTCTGTTTATGACCGGCCCTGCAACGCATGTGTTTGATGGTCAACTTTCTTGCTAATAACGACCCAAAACAAATATATTCATAAAAATAAAGGATAGGTTTTGTCTTACGTTGAAGCCGACGCACTCACCGCAGAAGTGGTCGCGGAATATTTACGTGATAACCCAGATTTTTTCCAAGACCGAAAAGATTTGGTTGATCGCCTTGCTATCAATAACGTTGAGCAGGGCGCTGTTTCTCTGGTTGAGGTTCAGCTTAAACGCCAACGTCATCGAATCGAAGAGCTTGAAGAAGAGATCACTGGCTTGATGTCGTTGGCAGCAAATAACGATAAAACCTTCTATGAGTTTATGGATCTGCAAGCGCAAGTGCTGAAATGCAGTGACTTCATGCAGGTGATAAAAGCCGTTGAACAAAAAGCGTTAGATCTTGGGCTTAAGGCTCATGTTCGTATTCTTTCGCAATCTGGCTTTTATCAGTTGAGTGCTGAGGGTTACTCTAAGTTTTCGCTTAACCATTTCAATGGCAAAGATGCTTATCTTGGACGCTTGAGAAAAGCCGACAGACACGATTTGTTTGGTGATTATCCAGTTCCAGAGCTAGGCTCTTATGTAGTACTACCGCTTGCTAAGCAGTCTCCATTGGGTTTGCTCGCCTTTTCTAGTGAAGATGGCGGACATTTCCAACCCCATATGGATACGCTCTTTTTACGCCATTTAGCACTTGTTGTCGCTCATTTGGCGGACACCTTACCTTGGCAGATAAATAATGAGCCTAGAGCCCAAAATACCTCTTCCTAACAGCCTTCAAAAGCCACTTTCTCGCTTCTATGAATATCTCCGAAGCGAGAAGGGACTCAGCCTACACACCCAACGTAATTACAAACAACAACTTGAAACCATGGCCGGTCATTTAGTCACTCTAGGGCTAAAGGATTGGGGTCAAGTCGATGCGGCGTGGGTCAGACAACTGGCCAGTAAAGGCATGCGTGAGGGAATGAAAGCGAGCAGCATTGCAACGCGCTTATCGTCACTGCGCAGCTTCTTTGATTTCCTTGTGTTGCGTGGCGAAATGACCGCCAATCCAGCCAAAGGTGTCTCTGCACCTCGCAAACAACGCCCTTTGCCTAAAAACCTCGATGTTGATGAAGTGGGTCAACTGCTTGATGTGAATGAGGACGATCCATTGTCGATTCGTGATCGAGCGATGATGGAGGTGATGTATGGTGCTGGATTACGACTGGCAGAACTGGTCGGCATCAATCTGAAAGATGTGTTGGGTCGACAAGGCGAAATCCGAGTGATTGGTAAAGGCGACAAAGAACGTAAAGCGCCTTTTTCTGGTTTAGCTAAAGAGTGGGTCGATAAATGGCTCAAAGTTCGTGGTGAATTGGCTTCACCGGGTGAAACCGCGCTGTTTGTCTCTAAGCTCGGGACTCGTATCTCTCACCGCAGCGTGCAAAAGCGCATGGAAGAGTGGGGCAAGAAGCAATCTGTCGCGAGCCACATCAGCCCGCATAAACTGCGTCACTCCTTTGCAACGCATGTGCTGGAATCGAGCCAAAATCTTCGTGCTGTGCAAGAGTTGCTTGGCCATGAAAACATCTCGACGACCCAAGTGTATACCCACTTAGATTTCCAACACTTAGCACAAGCTTATGATCAGGCTCACCCGAGAGCTCGTAAGAAGAATAAAGATTAGATTAAAGGGTTTACTATGCGAATTTATCGAGGGTTAAAGCCCATCAAAGCCATGACCTTTGACTTGGATGACACCCTGTATGACAACTGGCCTGTGATCATGAAGGTTGAGAAAGAGATGGCACAGTGGCTTTATCAAAAGCACCCAGTGTCGGCTTCTTTATCGCTTGAAGAGTGGCAGGGCATTAAGCAGCAAGTCGCATCTGAAAACCCAGCTTTGAAACATGATGTCACCGTGTGGCGTGAAACTCAGATTAAGAGTGGTTTGCTGCAATTGGGTTACTCTCTGCAGCAAGCAGAGCAAGCGGCTCGAGAGGGCATTGAGCATGCCTTGTGGTTGCGTAATCAAGTCGATGTCCCTCAAGAAACGCATCGAGTGATGACTGAACTTAGCCAACGTATTCCTCTGGTTGCGATTACCAATGGCAATGTCGATCCACACAAAATTGGCTTAGGGCTGTACTTTCAATTAATCCTTAAAGCCGGCCCTGATGGCAGAGCAAAACCCTATCCAGATATGTTTGAAAAAGCTCAGCAACACCTAGGTTGTGACGCTGAGAATATTCTTCATGTTGGCGATCACCTCAAAACGGATGTCTATGGAGCCAAGCAAAATGGCTTCCAAGCGTGCTGGTTTAATGACATTGGTTCCAATTTATACCTCTCTTCGAAGGCGAGTGTGCTGCCTGATGTTGAAATAGAGCAACTTAGCGATCTTATGCGACTAATTTAAAGACTTCTGTAAGCTTATTGTGTCGCATTTATGATATTGAATTGTTACATTAGTCGCAATTAAATGCCTGTTTAGGCTAGGATAATTGGCGACTACTTTTTATCGATTCGTTTCAGTCATAGCAGTGGTTGCGGGTTCTTCACTTCACTCTATTTCGATCAAGGGTTGGCATGCAAACATTTACATTTCTCGCAAATACTGAGGAGCTATTTAAATCTCAATTTGATCAGCGAGAGTGGTGTGACAGCAAACAATATCTTATTCAACTTTTCTCTGCCCAATCTTCTGATGTGGCTCGTCGAATCGCGAGTATTGCTCTCAATCGCCTAAGCAATGCCACCCTAATTGGCCAGAGTGCTCGTCATGTTATCTGTGACAATTGTCTTGAGAGTAGTTGTACCTTAATCATTATCAGTGAGTTTAATGAAACCCGTTTAACCTCCGCGGTTCAGCCTTTTACTGGCAACCCAAACCAAGACAGCCAAGAGCTCGCTTCTCAACTAGATCTCTCGAAAGATGCCAAAACGGTCATCAGCCTATGTGATCAGGTTGAAGGTCGTGATTACCCGATCTATAGCGCCTTTGAAAACCTACCCTATACATTGCCTGTTGCTGGTGGCTTGTGTCATGAGAATGAATACGGGCGTTGGGTTATGCATAACGAACAGACCTACCAACACGCTTGCGTGGCGGTGGCTCTGACTAACCCAAGGTTGAAGGTTTGGTCGGACGCGTACTCTGAGTGGAACCCGATTGGGATGAAGCTACGAGTCACACATGCAGTCGGAAATCGCTTATACGCATTGAACGACAAGCCGGCTATTGAAGTATTCAAACATTACCTTGCGGATGGCAAAGACCTTCCTTTTAGTCAACTGATGAGCTTTCCACTTTATCGAGAACTTGGCAGAAAGAAGGGTATCTCGACGCCGCTACGTATTAATGATGATGGCAGTATTGAGTTTGATAGCCCTTGGCATGTCGGTGAAGAGGCGCAGTTTTGTTATAACCACCCATCGCTCACTGCAGAAAAGGTGCACCACGGTGCCGAGATGCTAGCCATGCATCAGCCTGAATCGGTGATCATTTATAACTGCGTATCTCGACTTGAATTTATCGACAGTAAACTTGAGCTCAAGCCATTTGAAGGGATAGTGAATACATGTGGTGCCTACTGCATGGGGGAGCTATACCGTAATGAAGACCGCCAAGAGATACTGCACCACAGCTTGACTTATATCGCTATGCGCGAGTCTGACGAGATTAAAGAGTTTCATTGCGAAGACTTTCAGTGTGGCTCAACCGTGTCGCCATTGCTTAACCTAGTCAGAAATGCAGTCGCTGATCTCGACAGTATGAATACTCAGATGGAAAAGAAACTCCATCAACAAGCGCGTCGCTTAACCGAAAGCTATCGCATTGACTCGCGTACTGGTTTGCCGAACCGTATCGTACTGAAAGAGCGCCTCAATACGATTCTGTTCAGTGAACATCTGCTGACCTTAAAGCTAACCAACTTCCATCAGGTTAACGAGAAGTATGGTTATCAAGTGGGGGATCAGCTGCTACTCGATCTGTCTAATCACTTTATCGAGCGATTACAGCTTCGTGTGGTTAAAGAGCCTCGCGTGAAGGTAGAGCTATTCAGTATTGGTGTTGGAGAGTGGGCGATTATCTTCAATGCTAGTGTTGGTAGTACGAAAATAAAAGAAGGTTTCGTTGAGTTCGCCGATGACATCGAACACATAAATTTTGAGCCATATGGTTTGGCTGATATTGATTACCTGTCAGTTTCTCTGTGTGGCGGCTTTGCTAGTCGTTGTGACTTCTTAACCGACAGTGGTGACCAGATCTTATTGAAAGCGATCGAAGCTCGACGCTATGGAGTACGTAACAATACCCACATCACCAATGCTAAAGACATTCAGGTGAGTGAAGAAGATCGCAAAGAGCAACTAGGCTGGCTGAGCTGTGTAAGTCGTGCGATTTTAGATCAGAACATCATCACTTATTCCCAGCCAATTGTGGAGTCGGTTACGCACGAAATGATTGGCCAAGAGTGCTTGGTCAGAATCATGGAGTCAGACGGTACCATTGTGCCACCAGGTAAGTTCTTACCTATCATTGCCGACACGCACCTTTACACTCGCCTCAGCCGACACATGATTAAGAACACCATAGGTTATATGGCGGATAAGCAAAGCCCATTTTCTATCAACCTATCCCCGCAAGATTTGTTGAGCGACAAGACGCTTGAGGTGCTCGAGACCGCCATCAGTGCTATGAACGATCCCACTCGACTTGGCCTAGAGGTTCTCGAGTCTGAGCAGATTAAAGATTATGGTCGCATGATTGAGGTGTGTGATCACTTCCGTGCTCTCGGGGCGAGAATCATTGTTGATGACTTTGGCTCTGGTTACTCCAACATCGAGGAAATCATTAAGCTTGAGCCACAGATCATTAAGCTCGACGGTAGCTTGATTCGTAATATCGACAAAGATCAAAAACAAAGAAACATAGCCTCTCAGTTGATTCGTTTGTGCCAAGTGTTCAATGCCAAAACGGTCGCTGAATTTGTCCATAACCAACAGGTTTGTGAGATAGCAGAGCAAATGGGTGTCGATTATCTGCAGGGTTACTACTTCGGTGAGCCTAAGCGACTGTTTTAGCAGTTAAAGCTTCCCGCATTGTGTAACGACTGGCTATAAAAGTACTGCGCCGCCATTAATGACTGCTTTTTGGCGGAGTGAATGATGTCTAACTAAGGTCACATTATTCATAACGCGATCGCAAGTATTCCGTGCAAGCCTTATCTATAATAAGCACAATAATAAATCATTAACGTAACGATTAATGTGAATATGCAGTCGACTTCTCTCCTGATACAAGACATTGAGCAAACCCAACGTGAATTGGAAAAGATAGATTTTCATCAACATGAAAGCCTACTGATTCAGGTGTTTTCGTCTTTCGAGAAAGGTTCTGTTTTGGCTGCCTGCCAAGTGATTCAATCGACTTTTCCCAATGCCAAATTGATTGGTTGCAGTGCTAACCACTACATTAGTCAAGGTGTCATCCTGCACCAAGGTCTTTATCTGATTGTTACCCGCTTTGACGCGACGTCTTACTCTTGTGGTGTTGTCGAATATAGCGAACAACCATTGCTCGATAGCCACGCTATGTGGCAACAGCTTGAGTGCAATGATAATACTCAAAGCATCATCTGTTTCGCAGACCGCTTGCAGATAAATAACCGAGATCTATTTTCAGCGTTTGAGCAGTCGATGTATTCATTACCGATCTGTGGCGGTGCATCGACCATCACAGATAATGGGCGATGGGTGATGTTAGACGGCATTTGCTATGAAAATGCCTATGTGATGTTGGCGCTGCACAGTGTTGAGCTCTCCATCGCTAAGGGTTACTACACTGAATGGAATCCGATTGGTCGAACTTTTCGAGTGACAGGTGCTCAAGAGAACCGGTTGTTGGAACTGGATGGGATGCCTGTTCGCGAACTCTACAATCGTTACCTCGCTGATGGCCTCGAAGTGCCTTTTGAGCAACTGCATAACTTTCCCTTGATGGTCGGTGACCCGAAAGAGCAAAACATTCACTTACCGCTCAAGGTAACGGAAAGTGGAGAGATAGAATTCAGCGGCCTGTTCCAAGTGGGCGATGAGGTCCGGTTTTGTTATGACCATCCATCACTGACCTTAGAGCAGATACGACTGGGCGTGCAGCAGATCGCCTCTCATAGGCCAGAACAGTTCTTCATTTATAACTGTACATCTCGTATCGACTTTATTGATGGCAACCAAGAGGTTGAGGTTTTCCAAAAATTGGCCGACAGCTATGGCGTTTACTGCATGGGAGAACTTTATCAAGAGAATGGCCAACAGCGAATCTTGCACCATAGCCTCACTTATCTTGCGCTTAGAGAAGGCGAGGGTAAGGCGGTATTGCCATTAGAGACGCAACCCGCGACCAACATATCCCCTCTGTTTTCATTGATCCGAAATGCACTGCTTGATGTCGATGACATGAACAACAGCATGGCGAGTAAGATTCAGCAGCAAGCCACTGCATTGACGGCAAGCTATCGAATTGATCACCGTACAGGTTTACCCAATCGAAGTGTGCTGCGTGAGAAACTGTCGAAGATGAGCAGTGATAGCCACTTACTAGCTTTGAAGGTCACGACCTTTGGTCAGATCAATGAGAAGTATGGTTATCGAGTAGGTGACAAGCTTCTGCATGATTTGAGTGAGTACTTTCAAAAGGCGCTGTGGCAGTTCTTTGATGAGGGCTGTCAGCTCTACAGTATCGGTATTGGTGAGTGGGCGGTGGTGTTTGATAGTTGGGCGAGCCAAGAACATATTCATCAGCGATTCTCGGAATTTGCCGATCAAACCGAGCATGTGAATTTTGAGCCTACCGGTTTACCCGATATTGATTACTTGTCGGTGTCTATCTGTGCGGGTATCGCCAGCCGTCGAGATTTCCCGACTACCTCTATTGATGACTTATTGTTGAAGGCGATTGATGCGAGGCGCAGCGCTGTCAGCCAGAACAAGCACCTAGTGAGCGCCAAGGCACTCATTCAATTGGAGAAGCATCGCCAAGAGCAACTTGGTTGGCTGTCGTGCGTGAGTCGCGCGGTGCTTAATCAGAATATTGTGGCGTGCTCTCAGCCCATAGTTTCAGCACACAGTCATCAGGTAGAGAGCTACGAGTGTTTGGTTCGAATTGAAGAGGACGGTCAGTTAATTGCACCGGGTAAGTTCTTGCCAATCATTGAAGGAACCCATCTCTATACACGCCTCAGTCGTCAGATGATAACGCGCACCTTCGATTTTATGAGTCAGCGAACCGATTCGTTCTCAATTAATTTAGCGCCACAAGATTTCAGCAATGAGAAAACCATTCTTCACCTTGAACAAGCGATCAAGAAAATCAGTCACCCACAGCGTATTGGCTTGGAGGTGTTAGAAACGGAACAAATTCAGGATTACGGTCGCTTGATTGAGGTGTGTAATCACTTCCGCGATCTTGGTGTGAATATTATTGTTGATGACTTTGGTTCGGGCTATTCGAACATTGATGAGATATTGAAGCTAGAACCACAGGTGATCAAGCTTGATGGCAGTTTGATTCGCAATATTGATAAAGATAAAAAGCAGCGCAAGATCGCTCAGCAGTTGGTGAGCTTATGCCAGATTCTGAATGCTAAGACGGTGGCGGAGTTCGTTCATAATGAGCAGGTGTGCCGTATTGCTGAAGACATGGGGGTCGATTACTTGCAAGGGTATTACTTTGGTCAACCTCAGCGTTTGTTTTGATGGAGCGAGCGTTTCACGTGAAACACTGGTTGGCTCAATAACGAAAATACGATGTAAAAAGGGTAAGCTTATGGCTCACCCTTTTTGTTTTTAGTGTCTGTCTCGTCCCGAAATGTGTTTTTACCTTCCCGCGCGCCTGCTTGGTCTATTTGAGGGCGTGGCCACACTTGTCGGCGTGGAACACTTTTAGATAATGCTGGTAGTAGTCATCAATGAGCTTGGCAGATTCACTTTCACCTAAAGATTTGAGTAACTCAATACCCACTTCACAAGTACACAAGTGGCCACTGTCTTGGTTGCGGCGCAAGGTGTATGAAGATTCGCTGGTAATATCGAGGTGAACTTGCGGAACGGCTTGTAACCACGAGCTCTTGTTAAGCATCTTCTTCGCTTCTTGCCATGTGCCATCCAAGATGATGAATAGCGGCTTACGGCTCTGGGCTTGGGTCATTACAGCTTGCTGGCACTCGACACTTTGATCACTTGGGAATAAAAGAAACGGTTGTCGTGTTTCATCGTCAAGCAGTGCGATGAGCTCCGCTGGTGGTGTTTTCCTTTGCCATACAATGGACTGACACTGATCAAGGGATTGCTGAAGCAGCTTCCCTGTATTGGTATCGCGTGACAGTTCATTCTCATGAGTGAGCAGTACAAGATCGATTTGGCTTGCGACACTAGGTATCAGGTGACAAATACATTGGTGAGTGAAGCTACAACCATGGCAAGCTTGTTGGTTACTCATGTTTACAACTTAACTCCACTTTGTGCGGGTGAGATACCATCAGCAAACAAAACCACGTCGCTGATATCAGCATCATCTGCAACTGGAGCGACACTTGGGTTTAGCGGGTAGCTGACACCAGAGTATGAAAGTGTGTGTTTCGCCGGTGTTGCACCGCCGCCACTGACATTGAAGATCAGATCCTGCCAGCCGTGGTTTTGCGATTTACCTAAGCGTATGTCGCCCTTAACCAGTGTCACTCGGCTATTGAAGCGCCAGTTATCTTGATGGTTTTCGAAAATTAGCAGTGTACAGCCACCAGAACCACACCAATCGAGTTGGGCGAACAGCTCTTCTTTACCGTCGCCGTTGAGGTCGTAGGTTAACCAGCGGTATTTAGTGTCGTCAGGTGAGCTGTTGTTGATCTTAAAGTATTCGCGGATCGCTTGGTCGACTTTTGGATCAAGTTGATCGCTGGAGTTCACCTGCTTTGCGGTTAGATCAACGTTAGTGGTGGTGTTTACTTGTGCTTGCGCACTCTTAGCTTCGAATAGCACCAGACCGCCATTGGCAATCGGATACACCACGTTGCCCACTTTCTCTTTTTCAGCGATTAGCTTGCCATTATCGAGTGTGAAGATGCGCTCGGAGATCAAATATTGTTGCTGGTGGCGAGTCATAACCACTTGTACCTGATTTTGGTTCAGTTGCTGCCAGAAGCCTTGTTCAACAATAGAAGGGTCTCCATTGCTGTATGAATAAGTCGTGATAGCACTGTGGTCATTGTTGAGTTCAAGGTTGATAGAGAACCCTGAGTTTTGCGTTGAGCTAGCGAAGTAGAGTCCGCTCCAGTCCAGCGTTGGATCTTGGTTAGAGACCGTCGCACAGCCATTGTAGTTACTGTCATTGAGGTTAAGCTTGGCATGCCACCCATAGATAGAATCGCTCATGCCGTCGCTACAGCTCTCTTTTGTAAGGTTGAGTTTGCCTTGCGCTGCTTTACCTTCTAATTGGTAATCACGACTGCTTGGTGTGGTGCGGCTTGATTCAATATCGAGGGTTTGTGGCTGTTCGCCCATCTTAGTATATTTCAGCTGGTCTTTATCGAAGGTTGCTGACCAGAAGGGTTCATTACCGAATACTCGTGTTGAACGCAGTGGTTGGTCGCAGCGCTCAGGGTTCTCTGCGGTTAGGATGTTCACTTGGTCAACCACGAAACGCGCTGTGAAATCTGCGTTATAACCCGTTTGGCTCGGCACGGTTAGGTGACCAATCAGCTCGCCATATAAGGCTTGGTAAGGTCTCGTTGAGAGCCCTTGTGCTTCTAACGCTAACTCTGGAGATAAGTCTAACCAGTATTGTTGTTGGCTACCGCAAGGAGTGAAGGTTCGGCTTTCATGGCCAACCACCACCTGACCACGCATGATGAAGGTTTGCGGTTGAATGCTCAGTGGCTCATCCAAGTTTGCTGGGGGCTGTTCAGGTTGTTGCGGCGTATCAGGTGCCGTAACACAGCCTTGTAGAGCGAACGCGACTAGCCATGTCACTGGGTTTTTCATTACCTTCATGTTATATCTTCCTCGGAGCAACCGTTAATTGGATTTATTATGGCATATTGGTTATTTAAAACAGAACCCGACACCTTCTCTATTCAGACTCTTAGAGTACAAAAAACCTCTTGTTGGGAGGGTGTACGCAACTATCAGGCTCGAAACATGATGCGTGATGACGTCAAGCTTGGCGATCTGGTGATGATATACCACTCATCATGTAAAAAAGTTGGCGTAGCGGGGATCGCTAAAGTAACCAGAGAAGCCTACCCAGACCACTTTCAGTTCGACCCTGAGAGTGATTACTACGATCCTAAGTCTTCACCCGATAACCCACGCTGGATCATGGTGGATGTCGAGTTTGTGCGAGTGACTGAGCGCTTGATTCCTTTGGTTACGCTTAAAGCCATGCCTGAACTCTCCGAAATGCCCTTGGTGAAACGCGGTAATCGCTTATCGATCATGCCGGTTACCGAACAAGAGTGGCAGGCAATCTTAAGCAAAGAAGTGTTAGGTTCTCGATAGCGTTAGAGAGAGCTTTTTACGTAAGGTTCAAAAAAGGCAGCCAGTTGGCTGCCTTTTTATTTATTCAGATCTGTTCAACGAGCGAGATTAGAGCAGATGCTTTTCTAGGTAGTGAGCAACGGCATCGTCTGCGTTACTGCCAATCACTTCATTGTCAGGTAGTGCTTTCATCACTTTCTCATGTGATGTACCCATGATTAGACCTTTACCCGCCATAGCCAGCATTTCAGCGTCGTTCATGCCATCACCAAAGGCAACACAGTTATCCAGAGTCAGGTTTAGTGATTTTGCAACAGCGTCTAGAGCGTGGCCTTTAGAGACTTCAGCTGCCATCACTTCCAGACACCAAGGTGTAGAGAAGGCGATGTTCAGTTTGTCGCCAAAAGCATCTCTTAGCTTTTGTTCAAACGTGACGAGATATTCATGGTCTTGTTCTGGATGTGTGAAGAAGACTTTCGCGATGCCTTCGCTTGGTGCGTTTTCAGCTTCAAAGCGCTTGTAGCTAAAGCCAGACTCACTGTGGAATTTAGCCAACATTTCATCTTCACGGTCTAGTAACCAATCTTCATTCTGGTACATGTGAATAAAGAGGTTTGGATCTTGGCGCACAATATCAATAACTGGCTGAACGAGTTCCTGAGGTACGTTCTGGCTATACATCAGTTGATCGTTTTGGTCATGCACGCGTGCACCGTTTGAAGTGATCATGTACGCCGGAATACCTGCTATCTGACGAATACCCGCCACATCGACGTGGTGACGACCCGTAGCGAAGATGAAGGTATAACCTTGGTCGTGTAATTTCTTAAGCGTTAGCTTGGTAAAGTCGCTTAGCTGATGGTTGGGAGCCAAAAGCGTACCATCTAAATCAGAAGCAACAATTTTCACGGAATCTTTTAGTGCAGGAATACTCATTTAACCCTCATTGCAAAATGCTTAACCAATATTGACGCTAGCCAGCGCTAGAATCGTTTTAACTACAATATCTCTAGGTAGAAATTGTATGCCAAATTCATGCAAGAAAAGAGGGCAAAGCTCACTTACTTCTCTTCCTCTTTAGCGCTTATTTTCTTGGTAGGTTGCTTAGCCTATTAGCTCTAGGCGAAAAACTGATTGATCGCATCCAGTGTTTGATTGCGATATTCATCCTGCTCAAACAACACCTCATGCCTAGAACCCTCAATCAACTTAAACTGACAATCAGAGTTGGTTTTCTTCAGCTTAGAGATGAACTTTACTTGAGCACTGTTACTGACAATCTTTTCATCCCCAGCTTGAATCAATAGCAGAGGGATCTTGATTTGACGAGTTTGTTGAATTGCTTGCTTGGCGGCCATTAACCCTTGCCACACCCAACGCGTGCTTGGTCCACCCACCTGCAAAGATGGAGACTCGTCATATAAGCGACGGAACCACTGATAGCGAACCTTACTGTGGCTCAGTAAGTTGTTTTCAAAAGGCTTCGAATAATATGCTTGCTGGCCCGGCGCGTAAGTTGGCTTGGCATAAAAAGCGGTAAGCACTTGTCCAACGATCATCGCGATAGGTTTCAGGTACCACTCGGTATTGATACCAAACATCGGAGCGCACAGAGTCACCTTATCAAACGGGTGGTCTGGATGGGTTTGTAGGTAGCGAGTGGCTATGGTGCTGCCCATTGAGTGTGCGAGCAGGTAGCGATTGGAATACTTACTGAGATCAAAACTGGCAATGACGTCAGACATGTCAGATGCATAATCATCAAACTCATGAATGTGACCAATGTCAGAGTCTGTTACCATACGTTCAGACTGGCCTTGACCTCGGTGGTCAAATGAATAAACGTCATAGCCTTGTTGATAAAAATCATAAAAGATTTCTTGGTATTTTTGGCAGCATTCGATACGGCCATTTGAAATCACAATAGCTTTGCTGTGCTTTTCTGAGGTGAGGCTGCACCAGTACAGTTTCTTTTTACCAGACGATGTTAAAAACCCCTCTTTTCTTTGTTGCCAAAGAGCGTTGATCGGGTGTTTAATCGCATGATCGAACTGAGGTTCTTGAGTGTAAGGGAAGGTGGCTTCGCTGTGGTTTTCCATGGGAAATTACCTGAACTGATGCGTGTGAGAGCTTTATTGCTACTAATGTTGTTAGATTAAAGAACTAGTAAGGAAATGCAAATGGATACTCATGTTTGGCTTGCTTATGTTGTCACAGCGATTTTGTTTAGCTTGGCTCCGGGCTCGGGTACCGTTAACTCAATCAGTAATGGGCTTAGCTATGGCACTAAAAAGTCACTCGCATCAATTGTTGGCTTACAGCTTGGTCTTGCGTTTCACATTATGCTGGTGGGCGCGGGTATCGGTGCACTCGTTGCTAAGTCTGCGTTGGCGTTCACCATCATTAAGTGGGTCGGCGTGGTGTACTTACTTTGGTTAGGTATTCAAAAGTGGCGTGATAGCTCGAGCCTAGTAGCATCTGAAGAAAGCTCTACTCTGTCGAGTGGCAAACTGCTGAGAAACGCTGTGCTTATCAACCTAACTAACCCGAAATCAATCGTGTTTTTGGTGGCTTTGTTTCCTCAGTTTATTGACCCTACACAACCTCAAGCACCTCAGTTATTAGTGCTAGGTGTGACGACAGTATTCATTGATAGCGTTGTTATGTTGGGTTACACCTCATTAGCGTCACAAATGGGACGTTTTATTCGCTCTGATCGCATAATGGGTAAGATAAATAAAATATTTGGTGGTATGTTCATGGGCTGCGGTGCTTTGCTAGCTGCCGCGAAAGCTTAGATTAAGCGACTGAGTTATAGTTAAACCAATCAGAGTTATCAAGAAATGACCGCTACATACGTTGCTCGACAACCTATCTTAAATCGCAAGAGGAATACACTCGGCTATGAGTTGTTATTTCGCGATGGAGAAAAGAATGCGTACCCAGCGCATATTGAGTCTAATCGAGCAACGTATCGTCTGATTGTTGAGAACTTCTTGTCTGTTGGTCTTAACCCTTCTATTCCATCTTCACGCTGCTTTATCAACTTCCCTTATCAAAGTTTGATTCGTCGACTGCCCTTAAGTTTGCCGAAAGATAAGGTGGTGGTAGAGATTCTGGAAACCTGTAAACCAACAGATGAATTGTTGGAAGCGGTTAAAGACCTTTACCAAGCGGGTTACATGATTGCCCTAGATGATTTTACTTCGACCCCAGAATGGGAACGTTTCCTTAAATACACGCATATCGTAAAGCTCGATATTATGCAGATGGGTTTGGATGAAGCGTGTGATTTGGTTAGGGCGCATCAAGGGAAAAAGTTTAGCTTTTTGGCGGAGCGCGTTGAGACCGAACAAGAATTCCAGCAAGCCAAAGAGGCTGGCTTTAAGTTTTTCCAAGGTTACTTTTTCAATAAACCGGAAATCATCAAGAGTAAATACATTAGCCCTGAGCAAGTGATTGCTATGGAGCTGTTTCAAGAAGTGTGTAAGCCCGATGTGGACTTTCAACGGGTGGAGAGCATTGTCGCGAAAGATGTGGCGCTCTCATATAAGCTGCTGCGTTTTGTGAATACTATGTCGCCGCGCCTTGAAGTTACCATCTCTTCTTTTCGTCAGGCTTTGGTATATCTAGGTCAAGAGAAACTGAAAATGTTTGTCTCGTTAGCCGTCGCCTCTTATGTGTCCGATAAAAAGCCTAAAGAGCTGTATGGATTGTCTCTACAGCGTGCTCAGTTTTGTCAGCGTATGTCTCGCTATCAGGCATTTGAAGGGTATAGAGAACAGGCCTTTATGATTGGCTTATTCTCCTTGTTGGATGCTCTGTTGGACTTGTCGTTAGATAACTTAGTCGAGCAGTTGCCGCTGTGTAAAAGTATCAAGGTTGCTCTATTACGTAGAGAAGGGCCATATGGTACCTTGCTCGCACTTGAAGAGAGCTTTGAGCATGCCGATTGGCAACAGATTGATGAGCACTGCGCCGATTTAGGATTAAGCGTGGATCAGGTTAAAACGGAGCTTACTGAAGCGCGCCGTTGGAGCCATACCGTGACCAACAAGCTCTGATATTTCTTCGTTAAACTTTTATGACAATTGAAACGCACGCCTTGACGTGCGTTTTTTTACATCTAAGATATGTGCATATCCATATATGAGTATGTTTTTATGCTTCCTCACCAATTTTTTAAATTACTGTCCGATGAAACGCGAGTGCGTTGCTTAATGTTGATAGTTCGCAATGAGTGCTTATCGGTTGGTGAGTTGACTCAGGCATTGCAAGAAAGTCAGCCAAAGGTTTCACGCCATCTTGCGCAGCTGCGTTCAAACGGTGTTTTGATTGATGTTCGCCAGGGGCAGTGGGTGTTTTACCGCCTGTCACAAGATTTACCAGGTTGGATGCTAAAGTTAATTGACGACCTTATTGCATCGAACTGTTTGAAAACTGAATACCAGCAAGATATTGAGCGCTTAGAGTCGATGAACTCACGCCCAGTATGTTGCGTTTAAATACATTAAAACTTAATGCCGAAATAGTTGTAGTTGCAGCTAGGCGACAAGTGAACTTATCCCTATGAGCATAGTGGCTCTATGTAATTAGGGCGGCCGGCGCTCCGGTAAGTGAACGTAGTCAACAACGCTGCGGCTTCAAATATGAAGGCAATTAACTGAGAGAACAGAAAATGACAGTCAAAGTAGGTATTAATGGTTTTGGTCGTATCGGCCGTCTAGCACTTCGCGCAGCATTCGATTGGGATGAGCTAGAATTTGTTCAAATTAACGATGTTGCTGGCGACACAACAACACTGGCCCACCTTCTAGAATTTGATTCAGTTCAAGGTCGCTTTCACCACGAAGTAACTGCAGAAGGCGATGAGATGATCATTAATGGCCAGCGCATCAAGACCACACAAGAGCGCGACATCGATGCGATCGACTGGTCTGGTTGTGATGTGGTTATCGAAGCGACAGGTGTTCACCGTAAGACCTCTTTCCTAAACAAATACCTAGAGCAGGGCGTGAAACGTGTTGTGGTATCGGCGCCAGTGAAAGAAGAAGGCATCGCAAACATCGTTGTTGGTGTGAATGACAATATCTTCGACCCTGCGGTACACAAAATCGTAACGGCAGCGTCTTGTACAACGAACTGTATCGCGCCAGTGGTTAAGGTGATCAACGAGAAGCTTGGTATCGAGAACGCAGCCTTCACCACTATTCACGATTTAACTAACACGCAAACTATTCTTGATGCGCCGCACAAAGACTTACGCCGCGCACGTGCATGTGGCATGAGTCTTATCCCAACAACGACGGGCAGCGCCAAAGCGATTGTTGAGATCTTCCCTGAGCTAGAAAACCGCATCAACGGCCACGCAGTTCGTGTACCGCTAGCGAACGCTTCTCTGACAGACATCATCTTCGAAGTGAAGCAAGACACCACGGCAGAAGAAGTTAACGCGATGCTGAAAGAAGCGTCTCAGAATGAACTAAAAGGTATTCTTGGCTTTGAAGAGCGTCCACTGGTTTCTATCGATTACAAAGGCGACCAACGCTCAACAATCGTGGATGCACTATCAACGATGTTGGTCGGTAAGCGCATGGTTAAGATCTACGCTTGGTACGACAATGAGATGGGTTACGCAACACGTACCGCTGAGCTTGTTCGTACCGTTGGCCTTGCTTAATAAGAATCTGGAGAAGATATAATGATACATCCAACATGGCAACTAGACCTAGAGCAAGGTGCGCTAGTGCTTACTCCGTGCCCAGGCACAAAAGAAGCAACGCTTGATGCATCACTGGCTCAGCTAAAAGAGCAAGGCGTTGAAGCTATCGTGACAGCACTTGATGACCATGAGCTTGCAAGCAAAGACGTGGCGGCACTTGGTGAAAAAACACGTGCGTTAGGTATGCAATGGTTCCAGATCGAAATTGAAGACGACTGTGCACCGGGTGCTGGTTTTGCTGCGAAGTGGCAAGCAGCTAGCCCTGAGCTACATAACATCGTCGATAACGGCGGCAAGGTTGCAATGCATTGTATGGGCGGCTCTGGTCGCACTGGTTTGTTCGCAGCTCACCTACTGTTAGAAAAAGGCTGGGATTTGAGCAAGGTAGTTCAAGAGGTGCAGGCACTGCGTCCAGGTGCCTTCACTAAACCTATCCAGGTTGAATACATTAATGGCGTAGCGAATAGCTAATAGTCATCAGTGTTAGACAGGGAGCTTTTGGTATCTGGAGTGTTGAACTTATCATGATCCAAAAGCTCTTTTTGTTTAGATTGCAGAGATAGCGTTATGTTTTCAAATCTAAGTAAGAGCGTTCGCCAATACATGTTGGTGACTTTTAACTACTGGAACTTCACCATTACTGATGGTGCACTTCGCATGTTGGTGGTTCTGTATTTTTACGACCTTGGCTACAGTTCGTTAGAAATCGCCTCACTGTTCCTTTTCTATGAATTCTTTGGTGTGGTGACTAACCTAATCGGTGGCTGGTTAGGGGCGCGTCTTGGCCTCAATAAGACCATGAACATTGGGTTAGGCATGCAAGTCGTCGCCTTGGGTATGCTCGCGGTGCCAACGGCAATGCTGACCATTCCTTGGGTCATGGCGGCGCAAGCCTTGTCTGGTATCGCTAAAGACCTCAATAAGATGAGTGCCAAGAGCTCAATTAAGACTCTGGTTCCTGATGAACAACAAGGCGCGCTTTATAAGTGGATTGCGATTCTGACCGGATCTAAGAATGCGCTTAAAGGGGCAGGCTTCTTTATTGGTGGTTTACTGCTTTCAACGATTGGCTTCCAATACGCCGTGCTCGCGATGGCAGCCGTGTTGGCATTGGTCTTCGTTGGCAGTGTGTTGAGCTTAGAAGCGGACATGGGCAAAGCGAAAACCAAGCCTAAGTTCAAACAGATCTTCTCTAAGTCTGAATCCATCAACATCCTATCCGCAGCACGTATGTTCCTGTTTGGCGCTCGTGATGTGTGGTTTGTGATTGCTTTGCCGATTTACCTAGGCAGCGTGTTTGGGTGGGATCACTCATGGGTGGGTGGCTTCTTAGCGGCTTGGACCATCGCATACGGCTTTGTGCAGGGCATTGCACCCAAGATTACTGGTAAAGCTCAAGGTAAGGTGCCAGATGGCCATGCCGCGCTGTTATGGGCTGGTGCGCTGGCTATAGTGACCGCTGCTATCGCTTATGCGGTACAGATTGGCTGGCAACCCGAGTTAGTTATTATCGGTGGCTTGATGGTGTTTGGTGTCATCTTTGCGGTGAACTCATCACTTCACTCATATTTGATTGTGAGTTATGCGAAAGGCGATGGCGTTTCTCTTGATGTCGGTTTCTACTACATGGCAAACGCGATGGGCCGTTTGATTGGCACGATATTGTCGGGCTTGGTATTCCAAATGGCAGGTTTGTCTGCGTGTCTGTGGGTTTCCTTCGCATTCTTGGCGATAACGACGGTGATCTCTCTGCGTTTACCGAAAGTGCCGCAAATTTCAGCGGCATAAGCTTCAGCCACATGAGCCTCATTTGTGAGAGCTCAAGTCGCAGAAGCTAGAGTCGTATGAGCTAAATTCGCGATAAGTATCTCCTTTAACACTAAGCTGACTTGGTATTTATTCCGGTCAGCTTTTTTATTGCTATAGTAGAATGATTGAATATTAATCAGGCATTTACATGAAGCAGCGAATTCTCTTTTTTGATTTAGCACGATGTGTCGCGGCCGTAGCGGTTATCGCGATTCATGTTTTGGCGCCTTATCGCAATGAGTTGGGCACTATTCCTTTCGGTGAATGGCTTACTGCCATTACGGTAAACGGTTTCAGCCGCTGGGCAGTACCTGTGTTCATTTTGATTACTGGCGCACTGATGCTCAGTGATCAGCGCCCGTTTGACGCCAAATACTACCTCAAGCGTCGTTTGGGCAAGGTACTGATACCTTTCATTGTCTGGTCGCTTTTCTATACCTATCTGTCGGGCTGGTCAGCAATGGGCTTTGATGCCGACGTCAGTTGGGACGTGTTGCTTAATAGCTACCATCATTACACCTATTACCACCTTGGTTTCTTCTATTACTTCATCCCACTCTATTTTGTGATTCCGTTCTTGCAGATCATGGTTAGAAAGTACGGTGATAGATCGGTCTATGCCTTTACGGCGGTATGGTTGTTCACAACATTGCTGTTCTTACTGAAAATCGATGGCCCTTGGAGTCACGAATTGTGGTTGTACACCGGTTACTTACCATTGGGTTACTTGCTGTATAAGATTGTGCCACTTAACAAGATGACCGTTGGCGTGAGTGTGTTACTGGGTGGGCTAGCGTTACTAACCACGGTTTACATGGTGGTTGATGCAAGCTTGGTAGCAGAAGAGTACACGGTAGGGCGCTGGCTATCTTACAAAACGTTGAATACCGTATTAGCCGCGAGCATGGTGTTCATGGTATGCCGTTACTATGGTGAAGGCCTGTCTGAGAAGAGTAACCAAGTGGTTGGCTTTATCAGTAAGCACAGCTTAGGTATTTACCTGCTGCACCCGATTTTCTTGTGGCCGATGAAAGAGTTTGGTTGGTACCAAGGACATCCGGTATGGGTTATTCCATTATGGATTGTGATCAGCGGAGCTGGCGCATTATGGATGAGCTGGTTGGTGTCTAAGTCAGAGAAAACGCGTTGGTTATTGCCTTAGCGGTGATTGCTAAGGCTTTCTGATGGATTGCTTAGGGACGACAGTTGAAGCGGCTGACGTTTAGCGCTTCAACGCAAAGTGTAAGAACTTATCGCCTTGGTAGGTTAAGGTTCCTTTGTCGCCAGGGTTAAGGGCGTGGAAATAGTGGATGCCGACTTGGAATTCTCGCTTCGGACCAACCACACCACGTTGAACGTAAATCCAGTACTCTTGATCTTCTTGGCCCGGTTCTGCGTCAGGAAGGTCGATCGATTGTTTGTCTAACACCGTGACATTCACTTTCTTCTCTGGCGCATTTTCACCTTGCGAGTGTTTTCGATAGAAACCAATAAATACCCAAGCCGCTAGAGCAGCGAGAGCAAAGATGGCAAAAAAGAGTGAATTAGGCATATAACCTCCATGTAGTCGTGATGGTTATTCTAGTCTTTCAGGCAATAGGGATATGTGTTTAAAGCTGTTATTCGTGAACTGTTGTAAGCCAAGCTGATTATTTTTCGGCAGACATCACATTTAATGGTCAGTTTGGGATAAAGCATTGTTATTTATTGTCTCTTTCTCTCGTAAATAACAGTGATTTTGTATAAGAATAGGGAAATGCTCGACTAGAATTATAGTGTGGAGTGGGAGGGCTAAGATGACCGATATTGAAAAAGTGGTGACAAGAACTCGCAATATAGAGAAATTATTGAGGCTTCAATATCATGCCGAAGGCGAAGGATTGCATGAGCTTGTAACAAGCTGTGAAGAAAGGCTACCGCACGATATGGTGAGCAAGCTGCGCTATATCGCAACGTGTCGTAATAAGGTAGTCAATGAACATGAGGCTAAGTTGGAAGACCAACATAAGTTCATCATGATGTGTAACGACTGTGAGAAGGAGCTGACTCCACGTAGTGGTCGTTTTATCTGGCGAGTTGCGATCTTACTGATGATGGCAATGACTTTAGCTGCCGCAGGTTTCTATTATGCGAACTGGGATGTGCTAACACTGCATCTGTTTTCGAAGTGAAAAAATTGAACAAAAAAAGGGACGCTCATGGCGTCCCTTTTTTTATCTGTAACTTGCTTAGTACATCATCGGTAGTGTCATTAGACCTACAACTACCGCGATCATTACAAGTCCTTGTCTTTGCGAAGATGAAATCATAACACTACTCCTAAATTTGGTTGTCTCTCGCTATGTTTTGAAGAATAGCACTACTTATGGCTTTAGATCAAGAATTACTTTCGAAAGCTTTAAAAGTAGTAGAAAACTATGAGTTTTTGGCTTGTTTGGCAGTGTTTAACTGTGTTTTATGGTGTGTTCTTATTTTGTTCGTTGTGATTTATGTTTGTTCTAATTTGATTTAACTTGTTGTTTTGTAATGGTTGTTTTGTGTAATTTATATTGTTAAAGGTTGTTAAACTGTATTAATAGGGGCTGGTGGTGGCTAGGTTTGTTTTGGTTGGTTTTTTAAGTTTTCGACTTGGTTTTTGTGGCGGTTTTTACCGGGGGCTTGAAATAACCTGACAAAACTGGGATTTAAAAAAAGAAAACTGGCTACTTTACAAGTCTAGGCTTGGTTGGCGTTTTTATTTCCTTATTAATCTTGAGTTTCTTTGTTTAAGTTATTGTTATTGTTTGATTTAAAGGTGGTTATTTTAATTTTTCAAGTGTGGTATTTGACGGAATTAAGCCGATTTTGGTGAAGTCGATAGGTTAGAATTGGCCAAAACTCAAGTATGGCGACTCTAATGCCAGTTTGAATGGGTTTTATGATGATTCGTTCTAGTTTTAAACGAATGGCCATTGTCATGGTGGTAATTGTTACGACTTCAATCTAAAGAGACTCTTTTTAGTGGAAGCGTAATCAAGATCCAATTTTGAGGGGCTGAGGCTTTACATCAACACTCGTGTGCCTAGACTGGCGACGATTTAAAGCAATAGGGCAAGTGGTATGTGGAGTTGGTTAGCGGTTTCCTTATCTGGTATCGGAGCAATAGCAGGAACGAAACATGGACATATCGGTCAGGCCTTATCGTATAAGGTATTTACCTTTGTATTATTAGCGACAATTGCTTTAACTCAGTCGGTTGTGGCTGACTTTACCTATTGGATAGTTGCGGGGTTGGCTATCTCTGCGATCGCAGATGTGCTTCATACTCTCACTCAAAAACGCCCTCTGCATTTTGTCTGCTTCTTATTGGCTCAACTCTGTTACAGCAAAGCTTTTTGGTTACAGCTATCAGGTGAAATGGTTTGGTGGTTGTTCGCGCTGTTATTGGCAGCTTGCGTTGTTGCTTTCTTTTTACTGCTGCCACGCTTAGACAAACTCGTTTTTCCCGTGGTCATCATGGGCATTGTGCTTATTCAGTTAGCATGGGCTTCTGGTGAGGTTTGGCTGCTGGATCCTCAGTTATCACACGCGGTCGGTTTTGCTGGCTGTAGCGTGCTGCTCCTTTCGGCCTTAGCTTATGCGCTAAACAGTTACCGCAGCCCAATCAAGGGCGCTTACTTTTGGGTAACGGGCAGTTACTTTCTCGCACACGCATTCATCGTCGCATCGATTACTATTTAGGGTAGAGCTCTCTCAAGCCTGAGCTACATCAAAACGGCGTTGCTAAAACTCGGTACTCTACGTGTAATTCATTAAACATGAGATTGAGTTATGACGACTGAAATTCACGCACACAACGTTTTAAACCTGCTTAGTGAAAAGCCACTGACTCGCGAAGAGCTAACATTAGCGCTTGCTCAAACCTATGGCGAAGAAGCTCGCTTCCATACTTGTAAGCTCAATGGTCTGGATTTAGATAGCCTGTTGAAGTTTTTCTTGAAGATGGAAAAGGTTGTCGTTGTCGATGATAAGCTTTGCACTAACCGCGAACGTGTGTGTAATCACTAATTCTTAGTGGCTTGTTTTATTCGTGAATAAAGAGTGGGTGCATGTTTCGGCTCCACTCTTTTCATTACCTTTCAATCTGCTTTCGCTAATTTGCCTTCTTATAACATCCCCTTTTAAAAGCATCAGTTAACCTGCTTATCACTGCGTTCGAAAATCAATGTTGAGGCTGCTATACTCCGCGCACTTACGCTTTTCGAGACAAACTTATGGAAATCTTATCTGCAGCAACCATGCTGTTTCTTATCATGGACCCGCTTGGCAACTTGCCAATCGTGCTCTCTATCCTTAAGCATATTGACCCGAAGCGTCGCCGTATTGTTCTGATTCGTGAGCTGATGTTCGCACTGGTTATCTTGCTGCTGTTCTTATTTGCGGGTCAAAGCATCATGAACTTCCTGCACGTGCAGCCTGAAACCTTGAGTATCTCTGGCGGTATTATTCTGTTTATTATCGCGATTAAGATGATTTTCCCAAGTGCGGGTAGTATTACTGGCCTCGCGGCGGGTGAAGAACCGTTTATTGTGCCGATGGCGATCCCAATGATTGCTGGCCCTTCAGTGATTGCGGCATTGATTCTGTTGTCGACCCAGCACCCTGACAATATGTTAGAGCTTTCAGCGGCTGTGATGCTGGCTTGGGGCGCTACCTTCTTCATTCTGATGTTTAATGGCTTCTTCCTGCGAGTGCTGGGAGAGAGAGGTCTTAAAGCCATCGAACGCTTGATGGGCTTGTTGTTGGTTATGCTGTCGACGCAAATGTTCCTCGATGGTGTGAAAGGCTACATGGGCTAACATCAATATCATTGCTGAATAAAAAAACGCCGCTTAAATGAGCGGCGTTTTTGTCTCTACTGTTTCTGTCATGATGTTTTCTGTAGCTAAGCGTTTTATATCTGGGCTTAAGCTCGATTACATCATGTGTTTGCGTCGGATATCGAGTAAGGCGAAGACACCGAAAATCAATATTGACCACTTCTCCCAACGTGACATCTCGATCTTATCGCCGAATGCACCGATGAAAATCAGCATCTGCAGGCCGTGCATGAAGAACAAGAATGCGGTCATGATATAAAGCGCAATCGCAGCATTACCCGGAAACGGGTAGAAAATATTTACGATTAAGATAAACCAAACAAAGGCGATGGCTGCTTTTGCTAGTGGAAGCAAGAACTTCATTCAATAACTCCTATTCTTCAGTGATTCGATTGAACAGTCGGTAGCTTGACTGTCCGGTGGTCTTGTCGCGATGCAATTCCCAGTTCTCTGGCATAGCTTCGAGTTTCAGTTCTTTCTCTGTCTCGACGTAAATGATGGCATTGTCTGCAAGCCAACCGTTACTCTCAAGCAGTTGTACTGTTTCTGCCAGTAAGCCTTTGCGAAATGGTGGATCAAGGAAAACCATATCGTAAGGCGTGCCTGGTTTCTTAAGGAAAGAGATAGCATCAGTATTCACGACATTAATGTTGTCTGCCTTGAGCTCTTTCGCGTTATCAGAAAGCTGTTTAGCCGCCTTTTGATTCATTTCGAGCAGTGTCACCATTTTGGCTTGGCGAGAAGCTGCTTCAAAACCTAGACCGCCAGAACCGGCAAATACATCCAAGCAAGTTGAATGTGGGATATCTTGAGCCACCCAGTTAAAGAGTGTTTCTTTTACTCGGTCAATGGTTGGGCGTAATCCTTCTAAATCATGAACAGGCAGCTTTCTACCTCTCCATGAGCCACTAATAATTCGAACAAAGCCTCCGGATGGCTTTTTTTGTGATGTGTTTTGCTGGCGACGTCTTACCATAGATTTTTTGACCGCTAATAAAGTGATACTATACCGAGCCCAATTTAAGTGGGTTCGTGTATTAAATAAATTTGCAATGACAAAGTGTATCAAGCTAAAAGCAAACTTATCACTGCTTTGTCATTTTTCTTTACTATTCGTTTGTACAAGCTTGTATTGTATAACAATAGCAAAGAGTCGACGTGTATTAAGTCAATACAGCTAATTAGTAGATCTAGGAAACTCCTCTGATGACGGAAAAAAAGAAGCGCGGATTATTATCGTGGCTTGGTTTTGGTGAAGAAGAACAAAGCCCAAAAACTCAGAATGAAGCGAACGTAGAAAGCGTTGAAGATCAAACTGAAGTTGAATCACAAGTTGAGGCTGAACAGGTCGCGCCTGAAGCTGAACAAGTTAAGCCAACTGAATCTGAGCAAGCGCTTGAAGAAGCTCAACAAGAGCAGCAACCTGTCGCAGCAGAAGCAGAAGCAGAAGCAGAAGTAGAACAGGAAGAAGTGGCAGTTCCTCAAGCTAAGGTTGAAGAAGTACAAGAGAAGCCGACAGAAAGCTTCTTTGCTCGTCTTAAGCGCAGCCTAAGCCGCACTAAAGCAAACATCGGTGCTGGTTTCTTTGGTCTGTTCAAAGGCAAGCAAATCGATGAAGACCTGTTTGAAGAGCTAGAAGAGCAACTTCTGATTGCTGACGTGGGTATGAATACCACGGTTAAGATCATTGAAAACCTGACAGAAAAAGCATCTCGCAATGACCTAAAAGACGGTGAAGCGCTTTATGGTCTGCTCAAAGAAGAGATGGCAGACATCTTAAGCCAAGTGGAACAGCCACTGGTTGTTGATACCACTAAAACACCTTACGTTATCTTAATGGTCGGTGTGAACGGTGTAGGTAAGACAACTACGATCGGTAAGCTGGCGAAACAATTCCAAAATGAAGGCAAGAAAGTGATGCTAGCAGCGGGTGATACCTTCCGTGCTGCAGCCGTTGAACAGCTTCAGGTTTGGGGTCAGCGTAACGATGTGCCAGTTATCGCTCAACACACTGGTGCGGACAGTGCGTCTGTTATCTACGATGCGATTGAAGCAGCGAAGGCTCGTGGTGTTGATGTTGTGATTGCTGATACAGCCGGTCGTTTGCAGAACAAGAGCAACCTGATGGAAGAGCTACGCAAGATCGTTCGTGTAATGAAGAAGATTGATGACTCTGCACCACACGAAATCATGCTAACACTAGATGCCGGTACTGGTCAGAATGCTATCAGCCAAGCAAAGCTGTTCAGTGAAGTTGCACCAGTAACGGGTATTACGCTAACGAAGTTAGATGGCACTGCAAAAGGTGGTGTGATTTTCTCAATCGCGGATCAGTTCCAGATTCCAATCCGCTACATCGGTGTGGGTGAAGGTATTGACGACTTGCGTCCGTTTGAGTCGAAAGACTTTATTGAAGCACTATTTAGTCGCGAAGAGTAACGCGCGTAGCAAAGTGGTTTATCCTTAACCTGCTACCGTTTTAAATTTGATATGAGTGATCGTAAGAGGAATTTTCGGTGATCAAATTTCAGCAAGTGAGCAAAGCCTACCGAGGTGGGCGACAAGCGCTCCAAAAAGTGGATTTTCATCTTAAACGTGGAGAGATGGCTTTTTTGGGTGGTCACTCTGGAGCTGGTAAAAGTACCTTGCTGAAGTTGATCTGTGCTATTGAGCGTCCGACTGATGGCCGTGTTTGGTTCAATGATCACGATATCACTCGGATTCCAGTCAAAGACATTCCTTTTTTACGACGTAATATTGGGATTGTTTTTCAAGATCACCGCCTGCTGATGGATCGCTCGATTTTCGATAACGTCGCTCTGCCTATGCGTATTGAATCTATTTCTGAAAACGAAATAAAACGTCGAGTTAGTGCTGCGTTGGATAAAACCGGATTACTTGATAAGGCGCGTTGCCTACCAAGTCAGTTATCTGGTGGTGAACAGCAACGAGTAGGTATTGCTCGCGCCGTGGTTAACCGTCCAACTCTGCTTTTAGCCGATGAGCCTACCGGTAATCTAGACCCTGAATTATCTAACCGTGTGTTGCGATTATTTGAAGAATTCAACCGCGCAGGTGTGACGATCATCCTAGCGACGCATGATATCGGGTTAGTGAACACTCGCCCTCAGTACCGCCATCTTGAATTAAACCAAGGATTTTTGAGTGAGGTTGAAGACTATGGCCGCGAATAAGCGCATCAAAAAACCTCAATCTAATCGAGCAGCAAACCGCGCTTCAAGCGACGGCTTCTTTGTTGTTCACTGGAAACAAGCCAAGTCATCGTTCTCGCAAATGTGGCAGCGCCCGGTAGGCAACTTACTGACCCTTGCGGTGATCTCTATGGCGTTGGCGATGCCAGCTTGTTTGTACCTATTAGGTAAAAATGTAGGGGAAGTGGCGCAAGATGTCACTAGCCCGTCACAAATAAGTGCTTATGTAGAGGATGGTATTCCTGAGCCACGAGTAATGGTGCTTAAGGATGAAATCGAAAGTTGGGATCAAGTTGAGCTCGTGGAGTACATTTCTCCGCAGCAAGGGCTTGCAGACCTCAGCCAGTATTCTGGTTTTGAAGACGCCCTAACCATTCTCGACGATTATTCACTGCCAGGTGTGCTGGTGATTACGCCAAGCGTGCACAGCGATACCTTAATTAAAGAGCTGGCAGGCACAGTTAAACAACAAGAATTAGTGACCGATGTTCGCCTAGACGAAGATTGGTTAGCGCGATTAGATGCGATCAAAGCATTAGCGGCTGTCATCGTGATTACCTTAACGGTATTGATGCTGGGCGCGGTATTTCTGATTATCGGCAATACACTACGATTTAATGTGTTGGCGCATAAAGAAGAGATTCAAACCATGAAGCTGATTGGTGCGACCGACAGCTACATTCTTCGACCATACCTTTATGCTGGGATGTGGTTTGGCGTTTTAGGTTCGATTAGTGCTTGGGTAATGACGGCATTGATTACCGTATTGCTGAACAGCGCGGTGGATGACTTGGCTCAGCTATACGACAGCCACTTCCGTTTAATTGGCCTGAGTTGGGATGAATCTTTACTGCTTTTGATCGTCGGAACTCTGCTTGGTAGTGTGGCTGCAAAGCTTTCTGCACAGCGTCACCTAAAAGAAATTGAACCAGTTTAGGTGAATAGAGTCATATTTAGACGAAAAATAGGCACTTCTTAACCAGTTTTTGCCTTGTATAGACGAATTGATTATGCATAATTACTTCCCCCTCCTTGAAACCTGTTCATTTTAGGTTCAAGATTGTAGGGTTTTAATAGATGTATTACTCCAGATCAGAGATTGATGAGGAACCGAATGGCAAACCAAGCGTATCAAATGGCTTTAGTCACACAAGATAGTTTAGATAGCTATATCCGCTCAGCGAACAGCTACCCTATGCTGACTCCTGAAGAGGAACGTGGACTTGCAGAGCGATTACATTACAAAGGTGAGATCGACGCTGCGAAAGGCTTGATCCTTTCCCACCTAAGATTTGTGGTGCACGTTGCAAGAGGCTACTCTGGCTACGGGCTACCAATGGCTGATCTCGTCCAAGAAGGTAACATCGGCTTGATGAAGGCTGTTAAGCGCTTCAATCCAGAAGTTGGTGTTCGTCTCGTCTCGTTTGCTGTTCACTGGATCAAAGCTGAAATCCATGAATACGTTCTACGTAACTGGCGTATCGTTAAAATTGCGACCACTAAGGCACAGCGTAAACTGTTCTTTAACCTTCGTAAGTCTAAAAAGCGTTTGGGTTGGTTCAATAACGGTGAAGTTGAGACGGTTGCTCGTGAACTGGGTGTTGAGCCTTCAGAAGTTCGTGAGATGGAATCTCGCTTAGCAGCACAAGATGCGACGTTTGAAGCGCCTATGGACGATGACGATGGCGGTTCTGCTTACACTGCTCCAGTTTACTACCTAGAAGACAAGGCGTCAGACGTTGCTGAGACGGTTGAAGCGGCTAACTGGGAGTCACACACCAATAATCGCCTAGGGCTAGCACTAGCAAGCTTAGACGAGCGTAGCCAACACATTGTTCGCTCACGTTGGTTAGACGACAACAAGGCAACCCTGCAAGACTTAGCGGATACCTACAGTATATCAGCTGAGCGTGTTCGCCAGTTAGAAAAGAATGCGATGAAGAAATTGAAACAAGCCGTTGGTGATTTCTAATAGCATCTAGTTTCTATTAGCTTCTACTTTCTAGTAGAGCTAACAAATAGCTGAATTTTGAAAAGGCCGAGATCGAGAGATCTCGGCCTTTTTGTTTTGGATCGATTTCTCAACTTTTGCGATCGAAATTTGCAAAATGATTTTGTGGATAACTCTGTGAGAAGTTTATTCGTCAGCTATCTAAAAGCAGTGTGTAGTAAGGCTTTGACGGGGTTTTTCGAGTGGGGATATGTTTCAGTTAACCCACAGTTAGATCAGGATCATTACTACATGTTGTGGATCTATTTTTGAAAAGACACTTTATTCACGCAATTCACAGATTTATCCACAAATGGTGTAAAAGTGATCGCTGGTGGATAACCTTATTAAGTGGATGTGAATGTTAGCCTTGGGATAGGTTACAATGGCAGCAAAGTAAATCAGTATAAAAAGAGAAAGTCATGGACCAGTTTAAACATATCGATGTTAAAGGCGCTCAAGCCCTCATCGAACAAGGCGAAGCTCGACTTGTCGATATACGTGACCCGCAGTCTTTTGCGGTTGCCCACCCAAAAACAGCCTACCACCTGACTAACGATACGATGGTGTCATTCATGGATGAGGTTGAGTTCGAACAACCTATCTTAGTGATGTGCTACCACGGCATCAGTAGCCAAGGTGCGGCACAATATTTAGTGAACCAAGGCTTTGAAGAGGTATATAGTGTTGATGGTGGTTTCGAAGCTTGGCATCGTGCTGAACTTCCAGTGATCGCAGGTTAATGACTTTCATCACCTGAACCGCCTCAAGCATCCCTCATAGAATGAATAGGAAGTAACAATGATTAGATTGATGGTGTTAGACAATCCACGTCTTGCTCAAGCATTTATTGATTATATGGCCTCTCGTCAGATCCCTATTCAGATGTCTCCAGAGGGAGAAGGGCGTTTTGCTCTTTGGCTTCTTGATGGCCAATTTCAGGTTGAAACCGAAGCTGAGCTGAATCGTTTTCTGGCTGAGCCCAATCATAAGCGCTATCAAGCTGCATCTTGGGACATGGCAGAGACCAGAAAGAGCAACTTCCATTACCACACGCCAAGCTTCATGGGCATGATCAAAGCCAAATCAGGCCCAGTGACACTAAGCCTGATGTTGGTGTGTGTGGTGATTTTTGCGCTGCAACAGATCGGTTTTGGCCAAGCTATTTTCAATGCCCTACATTTCCCAGCGGTGGATGGACAGCAATGGCAGCTGTGGCGTTGGTTGAGTCATGCCGTTCTACATTTCTCTGTTATGCACATCGCATTTAATATTTTGTGGTGGTGGCAGCTAGGTGGAGACATTGAGAAGAAACTTGGCAGCCTCAAGCTACTTCAGATCTTTGCTGTCTCTTCTGCGCTTTCAGGTGCTGGGCAGTATTGGGTTGAAGGGGCGAACTTCGGTGGTTTGTCTGGTGTTGTGTATGCCTTGGTTGGTTACTTATGGGTGGTTGGTGCGAAGGCGCCACAACTTGGTTTAGGTATCCCAAGACAGATTGTCGGCTTTATGTTGGTGTGGTTGGTGCTTGGGTACATGCAGCCATTTATGGCTATCGCCAATACGGCGCATTTAGCTGGTCTAGCCGCTGGTGTGATTATTGGCTTTATCGATGCGATGAAAGCACCAAGCTCGACAAGAAGCTAATTCATATCTTCTAATGAGTAGCCAAACGATAGAGACAAAAAAAGCGGCCAGATGAGCCGCTTTTTTATTGGGATTCGTTTTACATCATTACTGATAAAGGTATTTGGTAAACAGTAAGTCAGCAATCAGGGTTTTACCTGTCTCTGGAAGCAAAATCTTGTTGAGGTGTTCAACTAAGGATTTTCTTAAGTCTTCACGGCCAGATAGAGATTTAATGGTTTCTTCGTTTTGTTTGCCAAGCAATTCAATCACCGCATCGCGAATCAGTGGTTGGTGATGCTCAATAGCGGCCAAGTCGCTACTATTTGCCACCATGATGTCGAGGCGAACCTGAATGTAGCCCAGTTTTTTACCTTTAGTGTAAAAATTGGTGGTCAGGTCTGGCTCTAGCGTGAAGTAGGCGAGTTTAGCTGCCGACTCCTCTTCCGCGAAACTTGATGCTGAAAAGAGTAGGGTAATCGCAAGAAATATTTGGGCTACATAACGTTTGTGCATATTTGTGACTTTTCTTTAGTTTATTCGCGATATTCGAAACGCATTAGTCTTGTTACAATGAGCGGTCTAAATCTAAATACGTTTACAATTCGAAGAACGCTTTAATTTTGTTCGAAAGTTGAAGCTTTATTGTACGTGTAAAGTCACCTATTGAATACTAGTATGAATCAGCCAATATCGCTGTATCTTAATTCGTTAATGAATGTAGATTGGCAAAGTACAGAAACATTTGATTTTCCTAATGAAACCACCAAAGAGTGGCTGATGGAGCAAGGTTCTCTTTCCCGCAAGTTGGGGAAGTGCTGTCAGCACCTGTCTGTTGAGTTGCTTCATAATCAAGTTGTAGAACGCTCAATGTTGCAACAAGACGAGGAACATCTTTTATCATCGTTTGATTGCTTACTGCGTAAAGTGATTTTAAAGGGTGATGACGAACCGTGGGTGTTAGGTCGAACCTTGATTCCCCGAGTCACATTAGAAGATCATCAGCACTCAGACCTTTCTCAACAAGGTAATGTTCCGCTTGGATTGACCGTTTTTAGTGCTGAGAACGTGGAGCGAGATGCGCTGCAAGTTGGTTGGGTTATCGCAGGCGATGAGCGATTACTCGCGCGTCGTTCTCGATTATGGATGAACCATAAACCGATGCTTGTGGCAGAACTGTTTTTACCAACATCACCCATTTACTCTAAGGAGAGTGTGTAAATGCTTGCCACCAAAGCGAAGGCGTATTGGCAATTAACGCGAATGAATCGCCCGATTGGTACCCTATTACTCCTTTGGCCGACCTTGTGGTCACTGATTATCGCCGCACAAGGTATGCCTGATTTTGATGTCTTGGTTGTTTTTGTACTCGGCGTGGTGTTGATGCGTTCAGCTGGCTGTGTGATCAATGACTTTGCGGACCGTAAAGTAGATGGTCATGTTAAACGTACCAAGCAGCGTCCACTGCCGTCTGGTTTGGTTTCCAGTAAGGAAGCGATTCTGCTCTTTTTAGTGCTAGCCGTAGTTTCATTCTTGCTGGTACTCACCATGAATCCACTGACCATTAAGCTCTCATTTATTGGTGTGGGTCTGGCGTTCATTTACCCTTTCATGAAGCGTTTTACGCATCTTCCACAGTTGTTTCTTGGCTTAGCGTTTAGTTGGGCGATACCAATGGCTTGGGCGGCACAAACCAATGAACTGCCAAGCATTGTGTGGTTTGTCTTCGTGATTAACGCGTTGTGGACGATTGCTTACGACACGCAATATGCGATGGTTGACCGAGATGATGACTTGAAGATTGGTATTAAATCGACGGCTATTTTATTTGGTCGCTTCGATAAACTGATTGTTGGCTCTTTGCAACTCGTCACCCTAGCGATGCTGATTGCGTTAGGCATGCATTACCAACTAGGAGATACCTTCTATTGGGCACTGTTGGTAGCGGGAAGCTTATTTGTGTATCAACAACACCTGATGCGCCACCGTGATCGAGACCTTTGTTTCCAAGCCTTTCTAAACAACAACTATGTTGGAATGGCAGTGACAGCGGGCTTGTTCATTACCTTCTGGTAAGCATCCGCTTTTCGAGTTAACGAACGCTAAAGAAAAAGGCACCCATTGGGTGTAATGCCGTTCACTTAAGA
>NZ_JBFRSD010000031.1:0-3723 GCF_041473395.1 Vibrio sp. 10N.222.55.C6 | reverse complement strand
GTTGGTTTTAGTGATTAAGGTGGTATGCAGGGGCTTCGGTATTGCGTTGCTCACACCTTAACAGGGCTACATGGATTCCCCCGGTTGTCAAACATCCGCTAAACTTATGTTGATGGGTTTTGGACTGCCGCTCTACATTCGGCCTACTTATCGACGATTCGCATCCGTCGTGGCCCTGATGACTTGCGCGACTGCGGTGCCTTATTCGTTAGATGACATCTAGTGTGTCCGCCGCATTAACAGGCTCTCCGCAAGTGGTCTTAACCTATCTCCATCATTAGCGTCTGCAATGACCCGGTGGGTTTAACTCTCTATGCTGCTTAGGTTTCTACTTAAGCAGCATAGTTTTCATATTCGGTTTGATTGTGTAAAAGCGACCATATAATTCGTGCGTTCTTCGCGGCAAGTGCCACTATCGCTCGGTTCATTCCTCTTCGTTCTAGAACGCCTCGACACCACTGACTTAGCTTATCTTGCTTGTCGCCAAGGTTGGCAATCACGGTCCTTGCCCCGTGAACTAATAGTGTTCGCAAGTATTTGTCGCCGTGTTTGGTTATCCGACCTAAGCGAGGCTTTCCTCCCGTCGAATATTGCTTTGGTACTAGTCCTAGCCAAGCAGAGAAATCACGGCTTTTATCAAATTGAGAACCATTGCCTATCGAAGCAAGTATCGCAGTAGCGGTTTGCGGTCCAATGCCACGAACCTTCATCACTCGTTGAACATTAGCGCTGACCTTAGCAAAAGACTCGAAGACTTGTTCAGTATCGGCGATACGTTGATTTAATTCACCAAGGTGGTGATAAGCATCGGCAATCACCGTTCTTGCGAGATGTGGCAGTTCATTTTCTGCATCTTCAAGCATTAAGGGAACGTGCTTCATCAATGAAGAGCGACCAACGGGAATGATCAACCCGAACTCAGAAAGTAGGGCGCGCATGCGATTCATAAGCGCGGTGCGTTCACGAACCCAATGCTCTCTCATTCTATGTACCGATAGGATGGCTTGTTGCTCTGGTGATTTTACGGGCACAAAGCGAGTGGATGGTCGCTGAATAGCTTCGCAGATAGCTACTGCATCATTAAGGTCGTTCTTCCCTTTAGTTCGATAAGGAACCACGTATTTAACGGCCATGATGCGGGCGTCATGACCCAGTTTATTGAGTGTTCTTGCCCAATAATGTGCACCACCACACGCTTCAACGCCTATACGCATGAGTGGCATATTTGCTATTGTAGTCAGTAGTTTAGAGCGGGTTACTGACTTATGAAGTATGACCTTACCATTTTGGTCTACGGCATGAAGACTAAAGTGGTTTTTAGCTAGGTCGATACCGCAGAAATAAGAATAATCAGACATGGTGCCTCCGATGCATTTAAGTACCACATAAGTGTGGCAGATCCTCGGTAGGGGGAATCCATGTCATTCGTTAAGTGTCTTCGCTGTTTGGATAACTCATTGAATATTTGTACAATGCAGCAAAATTTTAAGTCTGGTTTAATTTAATGGATATTGTATTTGGTATTTTGGGCTCTGTAGCCTCTATTGTTGGTCTTCTATTGCCTGCGAAAAATGGCAAACAAAGGGTTATCCATTTAGTTTATGGTGTGGTTATTATAGTTGTTGCATATTTTGCTGTTGACTATCAGCAAAAATATGATCGTTTGGTTAATGTCGAAAAAGTAGCGACCCAAATGGTGAGTGACCAGAGTTTCGAATACACAAATCTTGGCTTTGTTCATGCTGTATTAGCATTTTTAGAAAAGAATCAAGACTTGTATCCTGATACGTATAAGCGAGCATTAAATATGTGCGCACAGTATAAATGTGATTCGCCTGAAGGTGATAGCGTTGATATGGTCACTCTATCTTTTACTTTCAGCGGATTACTCAAGGGTATTGCTACTCAACAAAAAGATGCCGAGTAATCAACACTTAACAATCGCTTCAACCAGACTGCCAACCTGTGGCATTTTTTGTTCGGTTTGGCTTTTGTGATTACAGTGGTCTGTTTGAGTTTGGTGCAGTTGGCAGCAAGTTAAGCGGGCGTTATATCAAATATCGAGGGAATATGGGAAAAATTCATTACTTTCAACGTTACAGTTCTGTTGAAAATACAGTGACAAACAACACACTTCAGCTGATTTCGCGTATATATCAATACTCTCCTATAAAAGCTTCTCAGCTTTTGACTGATCTAACAGATGAGTCGATCGAAATTGGTTTAGAAATTACGCAGCAACAAAAAGAAGCTACCTCTGTACCTGATGCTACGATTATGCAAAGAAGTTTCAAAATATTGCTTGAATCTAAAGTTGGATCCCCAGTAAGTAGTTCACAACTTCTTCGTCATGCAAAGGGCTTTAAGGGAGAAGAAGTGCAAATTTTGTTGCTTCTTACTAAAACGATTCTTCCAGCCCGAAAAGCAGAAAGTATTGCCAATGAAATTAAACTAGAACACCCATCTGTTATCTTTCAACATATTACTTACGAAGATATCTGTAATGCGTGTGATGGTCTTTTTCAAGAGCATGAGTATCAAATGCTCGAGTTAGTCGAAGACTATAAAGAGTACTGTAGTGAAACGCATCTCTTTGACAGAGCTCGACATACTATGCGCGTAGTACCCTGTGGTAACAGTGTTTCAATCAATTTGAAGTATGGAGTTTATTTTCAACCTTCAGATAGAGGCTATTCAGACCATAGATACTTAGGAATCTATGCAAAGAAACGTGTTCAAGCACTATGGGAATTAGATTGTGTAATTGATGCTGAAATCGTTGATGGAAAATTAGTCAAGTCCTATGAGAAAGGTGAGCCCACAGATAAATATGATAAAAACATCATAGATATAATCAATGACGCTAAAAGCGTCTGTGGTTATAACATCAGTACAGGTCATCGTTTCTTTTGCGGTAATTTGCATAAAACTAGTTTTAAAAAGTCGTCTAATGGTGGAATTATGGGAGCTAGAATCTTTAACGTTAGAAGCTTCTCATCAAATTGGGATGATCCAGAAAAGTTAGCTTTGGATTTAAGTGAAGTTACGTGGAAGTAAACACCTAACAAGCCAATTAAGTCGGACGCATAACAGTTGGCTGCGTTCACTTCGTTCACAATTTTAGCCAACTATTATTCGCCGCTTATTGGGGCGTTATATGCCAATTCGCTTGGCGTATTCTGATTTACTAAACTAGACTTAATTAGTCTAATTTAGTTTTATTGGAGTCGTTATGTTAGAGCAACTTAAATCAGAACTCGAGGATATTGCTTTTATGCTCGGCGAAGATGCGCACAGGAAAGAAATACACTCTAAAGTGATCAAATGTTTGCTATTGGTTGAGGGGATTAACGCAAATAGCACAAATGAGGTGAGTGACGTTGATGAGATAAATAAAGTATCTCGCCGATTGCGTATGTGGGCAAAGCCAGAAAGGCAGGCACAGTATAACTCTCAAATTCTAAATGCGTTCCTTGCATTATCTAGCTCTGGAGTTTCAGAAGTAACTGAACAACACCTCAGTGATAAGCTAGGTAATCCTGAATGGTTTAACTCTAACTATGTTCAAATGAAAGCTAAGTCAGATAAGAACCATGGTAAGGTTTTCGACACTTCATCGGGCTACATCAGAATTTGGGAACCTATTCGCTCTGCTGTCGATGAGTATGGTCGCAAAGTCTTCAACACAGGCATATAACAATCTGTTTAAGAGTGATTCGCAAC
>NZ_JBFRSD010000030.1:0-22434 GCF_041473395.1 Vibrio sp. 10N.222.55.C6 | reverse complement strand
TGAATTACGCAACAAAGCCTGTTCACTTTAGGGTTCATTTCATGAAAATTGGCTATGTCCGTGTCAGTATTCAAGACCAAACGCTCGACGTTCAACTTGAACAGGTTAAAGCTATAGGTTATGAAAAATTCACCAAGAGCAAGCGAGGGGGGGGAATCCCCAGAGAGAGAACTGCTTAACCTGTTGCTGGACTTTGCGAGGGAAGGGGATGTTATTCACGTTACTAAAGTCGACCGTATTTTGATCGTAATACCATTGATGCTTTGCAAATTGCTGAGCAGCTAGCGAGAAAGAAAGCCGGTTTGGTCTTTCATTACTTGGGCGATTTGGATATTAACAGTGATGTGGGCAGAGCGCGCGCTCAGAAGGGAGGCACCTCTAAGACGCTCACCAACTCATTCAAGAGATTGCAAACCAAGGCATGAATAAACTGCGCTCAGTAAAGAGTTAGGGTGTAGTCGGACGACTGTTATAAGGTCTCGGGATAAAAGTGTAGGTGAATTTGTAAAAAATCGTATTTTGCAGGGCAGCAGGAAGATATATGTTAACTTCAAATTAAACCTTTACAAAAACGAGATAATGGATAATAATGTTATCGCTCTGTTGTTCAGAGTTATTAAATGAAACATCAAGTTGTAAAAGTAAAACCCTCAGAATTCCTCGTTATTGTTGTTTTCCTCAGTGTTTCCCTTAGCTTCATAGATACATTAAATAATTCCAGCTCTCAGCGCATCGCATTTTGCGATTAATTTTTATCTTATATAAGGGACACAATATGTCTAACAAAACAAATGGCGTAGTAAAATGGTTTAACGAAGAGAAAGGTTTTGGTTTTCTAACTCAAGACAACGGCGGTGCTGACGTATTCGTTCACTTCCGTGCTATCGCATCTGAAGGTTTCAAGACTCTTAAAGAAGGCCAACAAGTGTCTTTCGAAGTAGAGCAAGGCCAAAAAGGTCTTCAAGCTGCAAACGTTGTAGCTGCATAAGATTTAAAGTAGGCGCGAGCGGAGATACCGCTTGCGTCACTTCCCCCCATCTTAGAGTACTTATTTATAACTCCCCACGAAAATATCCAATATTATCCCAATACTTTTTGTATTTGTCGTTACGTTTCTTATTTACTTCGTTTTTATAAATAAAATTATTAATATATCTCAATAGTAGTATCTCTAAAAGACTGCTAGCTTCGTTATATCTAACGAAAATAAATAAGGATCAACCATGTCTCGAACAACAGGCCGTAAACTTTTTTGGTTTCAACAACAAAAGAAAAAAACGATAAATAATAAATAGGAATAGTATGAAGATCACATTTAATTTATTTAAAGATAACCTCTCTTGGGGTGGGATTATTCACCAACTTAATGGTGATGTTTTAAGGCGCCACGTGTTAGTGAGCGGAAACGTGGATGATATGAATATTAAATTTTCATACTGCGAAACGACTTTAACAGGCAGCATTACTGATCAACATGATTGTGTACTTGGTGATTTTAGTATTTTGGCTTAAATCTAAAGCACAGGCTTGTAATTAAGCTTACTAATAATTGATTACACAGTTGTCCGACTGAACCCTAACTCTTTGCTGATTGTGTGCTTGATATCTTGCTCCGTAGGCTATTGACTACTTTGGTAAAGCGGCTTGTTAGGAAATCGGTAGACATGCATTCCTCGGCTCGTAATCGCCCCCTGATTTCATTGTAATACAGCAAGATGCGCTTCTTCATATTTCAGCGGAGGCGGAAATTGTGGTGTAAATGACTCTATATGCACCTCTATTTATACACCCTAGCCCTTAAAGTGCTTTATCAAATACTTCGGGCGTAATGTTAATATACCAATCTAAATTTACTTTCTTGCGCCTGATTAGCCCTCGCTCCTCAATAATTTCACAAGATACGCGGAAGTTGTTTGGAGGGACCTCTCTCCTAAGAAGTTGGTTAATAGCATGGTTGACCACCGTAGACTTACCTTCTTTGACTCCCTTCACGAATCCCTTTGCCAAACAACTTAATATCTCTTTTTGGATTTGGCTGAGTCTTTGATTTCTCATTTCATATTTTTATTATTCCTTGTAGCAATGATTAAACTTTAAATTTGAGAAGGAGGGTATGTTGTTTGGGTATACCTTATTGTCACTAGTTGAAAATTGCACCTAACCATTAAATGTCATAATATAAATGACATACCTATTTAGATCATAACCTAAAAGTCACTTAATCAAAATTATGTACATATTTGGATACTTAAGAGCATCAACTATCGAACAAGATGCAGAAAGAGCAAAAAAGACCTTATCAGAATTTGTTGAACAAAAAGGACTTCGTATTGCTGCTTGGTATGTTGAGCAAGAATCTGGCGCTTCGTTGCAAAGACCTAAATTACTGCAATTATTAAGTGATGCTAAAAAAGGGGATTTGATCATGATTGAGCAGATTGATCGACTCTCTCGTCTAAATGAATCTAGTTGGTCTAAATTGAAAGAAATGCTGTACGAGAAGGAATTGAAAGTCATTAGCTTGGATTTACCAACTAGTCACATCGCCATGGCTCCTGAAATATCCGATGAGTTCACGAATTCGATGATTAAAGCGATCAATAACATGATGATGGATATGCTCGCGGCGATTTCTCGTAAAGATTACGAAGATCGACGTCGACGCCAAAAGGAAGGCATAGATAAAGCTAAGACAATGGGCAAGTATCGAGGAAGAAGGCCCGATTTAGAGTTGCACGAACAAATCTACAAACTTCGAGTTCTTAAGGAGATGAGCATCAATGAAACAGCTAAGTTTGTGGGAGTGTCACCACGAACGGTCGTTCGTGTCGTCAAAAGAATGAGAGTTGAGCGTAACGAGAGCTAGGCATGTCTCACATCAAGTTGGTCCGGAATCGAGCAATTTTATAGCAGAAAGCGAAGTGATAGCGCTATTCGTGAGGGTTGTCTTCGTAAAGCAGGAGCCTCGCCCTTAAACTAGCAAGGCTTTATACTTTCTCGGCTAATGAGAAAGTTGTGCTAGTTCGTCTTTATTCAATCCTGTGACATCCATAATGGCTTCCTGATCTAGACCATTAAGCATCATCTTGCGCGCCATCTCCTTGAGGGCTTCTTGGCGTCCTTCTTGGCGTCCTTCTTGGCGTCCTTCTTGGCGGCCACGTTGCTCGCCTTGTTGGCGCAATTGTTCTGCAATAGTCATAAGTGTGTCCTCGTGTTTCGGTACTGATGAGGCTAGTGACGTAATTAACGCCTCTAGGTTGTTCGTTTCACCCACTTGGAGTAAGTAGCTCATCAATGACTGTACTTGCTTATCTGTAGTGTAATCGGTTAAGAGCAATGTGACCAGAGGCTCAAAGAAATCCATGATATCCCGATGCCTTGCGTGCTTTTGGACAAGCTCAAGCAATGCGATGCGGCGATGCTGCATTATCTCATCATCGGAGATGACCGTGACATCGACTAATGGAAAATCTTGAGTATAGAGCGCTTTAGCTATAAGAGGGTTAACGAACCCTTTTAACCAATTCATCTCATACGGGTAGGGTGAGACCTTACCATGGTAAAACTGCAACGGGATCACCAGAGGTAAACGCTCATGGCCAGCTTCAATATGTTGCTGCATGGCGGCGATAGCGTAACGCATTAGTCTGAATGCCATGTGTTTATCTGGTCGACTCTGGTGCTCGATTAACGCGTAGACGTAACCTTCCCCCTGAGACGTTGTAAGAGAATAAAGGACATCCGAATAGTAAGGCCGTAAACTTTCTTCAATAAAGCTGCCTGATTCGAGTTTTAGGGTCGTCAAATCACAGATTTCACGCAGCTCAGCAGGCAGGTGAATATCCAATAAGTCCTTAGCGGTTTCTGGATGAGTGAGAAACTGCTTAAAGAGGGCATCATGTGGGGTTGGCGTGGTCTTTTTCATTTTATTATCCTAACACCAAATGAGTTAAATCAGTATCACGATAGGGATTCTGCGCTAGCTTAATTTCTGCTCACGCATCAATTTAGATTATTTAATGTGATTCCCAAGGGAGGTTGACGGGGGAGTGTAAAATGAGAGCAGAGTGCAACAATAGTTAGCCACGCCTAACATTAAGTAGGCTTTCTAACAAAACTCTATTAATCGATTAGGTTTGTAGTAGAAAGCCCCTCTCAATTAGGCCTTTTTCTACAGCGAGATTTATATGCTATAAACGCTGTAACAACAATGGTTAATTGACTAACATGTATCGCTCGGGGATGTTTTAAAATCATCAAATTTTAAGATTAGGTTTTTTGGTGAAGTTTGTGTTTTGGGGAGTCACACTTGGAGTTCTGTAAATAAGTGTACGTTATGAAGCCAAAGTCAAAATACCAAGGGTAGCGAGTAAACAAGAGACTATTTTCGTTTTAAGGTTCGTGCGCTCTTTTAAAAAGAAGTAACCAAAAAGAATATCGAGGATGAAGGCTCCTTGGAATAAAACCATGACTAAACTAAAAGCGCTAGTGTTAAGCACTTTTAAGAGAAAATAGTAGCTTGCTGTTCCGCAAGTGGCTGTTATTACGGCGTTAAATAGAACTTTTTTGATTAACCTATAATGAACTTTAAATAGTAGAGGCGTCAAAAAAGCGGTTCCAGAAAAACCGATAAAAAGGATAACGCTAGTAGGTAAGTACAACGTAAGTACTTTATCAAAACCAATGGCTAGAGTGAGAAAGATTGGCGCGAGCCACGCGTGTAGATTGTTTGAAAAAAGAAGATTCATGTTGTTACTTGTGCTGATGAGCAGTGAAGCGACAAGTATCAGTATAACGCCAGTCATTTGAAGGAAAGTCAGTGTCTCATTTAAAAAGCTAACCCCGAACAGAGCACTCCAAATGATCTTTGTTTTAGAGATTATCGAGACAGAGCCTAATTCAATTGAAGCACGAGCCCTAAAGGTTGAGTACGCAAACCCAAGCCATGAGAAAACACTGAATATACTTAAAAGCAACAGCTCCCAAAGTTCACTTGTATTGTCGAATTTTGTAGGGATTTGTTCGATTTCGAAGATAACAAACAGAGCAGCCAGTAAACTGCATGTAATTTGATAGGCTATTAAATATTCATTACATAAAGGATTTTTCTTAAGAAAGACTCGTGAAATCCATTTGTCTAATGAACTTAAAGTCATAGCTAGAGCTAATATAGTGTAGGAACTTATCATTGTTTCTCAATGTGAATCGAGGTCTTGCGTTTTATGAGTTCAAATAGTTTTCGGTTATTGGGGCTACTCTCTTCTCCTTTAGTAATAGCAACGTGATTATAATCAGTTTCAATTTTAGCTATGAAATTTGGAATGACGCTTTGAAGCATGAGTAATTCGAAAATAAACTTACTTAAAGGAGTTCCAGGAAGTAACTCTTTATTTTGAAACTCGCCCGGCCAGTGCGCCCACCCCCAATCTTTTATGACGTATATCCCACCTGACTTTAGATAAGGGAATGATGTCAAGAAAGCGGATTTTGTTGGTTCATATAAATGGTTGTAATCATCAATAATTAGATCTACATTTTTTGTGGGGAAGTGTGATTCTAATATTTGAATGACCTTGTCTGTATGCTCTTGCTTTACTCCACCCCTATCTGGCAGGGTAGTTGTCACTGTTAAAATTTAACCAGTTTGGGCGATAAAGAGTAATTGTGTCTCGTATCTCAGTAGAAAGAAAAGAAGCTATATTGAAGAAGCTATTACCTCCCTATTCGATGTCAGTGAAAGAAGTGTCGGAAGAGGAAGGAATTAGCACTGCGACCCTGTATAATTGGCGCCAGCAACTCAGACGTTCAGGAGCCGCCGTGCCAAATAGCAACACTTCATCAGAGCAGTGGTCAGCTCAAACTAAACTTGCCATTGTCGCTGAAACCTACTCAATGACAGAAAGTGAACTCAGCCAATATTGTCGTGAAAAAGGTCTTTTTCCAGAGCAAATCCAAAGCTGGCGCAGCGAATGTATGCAAGGGTTTAAGTCGAGTAAAGAGCAGGAAGCTGAAGCAAAGAAGCAGGCTAAAGCTGACAAACTTGAAATCAAAGAGTTGAAGAAAGATTTACGACTCAAAGAAAAAGCACTCGCTGAAACGGCCGCTCTCTTGGTACTAAGAAAAAAGCTGAGAGCCTTTTACGGGGAAGAGCCAGAGGACGACTAACCTCAACCGATGAAAGGCAGACCATAGTGACTCTTATCCTTGAAGCGAAGCAATGCGGGTGTCGTTTAGAGCCAGCTTGCCATGAAGTTCAAATCGACTTGAGAACGTATCGTCGCTGGTATCAGCAAGGTGAAGTTCAAGCTGACAAAAGGCCAATATGCCTCAGACCTGAGCCTGCTAACAAGCTGTCGCAGGAAGAGCGTGATGCGATAATCGAGGTGTGTAACCGCTCTGAGTTTGCAAGCTTGCCTCCAACTCAAATCGTCCCGACACTGCTTGATAGAGGTGAGTATATCGCCTCTGAGTCGAGCTACTACCGAGTGTTGAGTACGCAGGGGCAACTTCACAAACGAGGTCGTCAGCGGAGCAGACAGAAGCAAGCGAAGCCAACCAGTTACACAGCGACGGACTCGAACCAAGTCTATACGTGGGATATCACTTACTTACCTTCAAAAGTTCGAGGCCAACATTATTACCTGTATGTCATTGAGGACATCTACAGTCGAAAAATTGTTGGTTATGAAGTGTATGAGCATGAATGCGGTGAGCTGGCGTCACAACTTCTGCAACGAACGTTGATGCGAGAGCAGTGCTTCAATCAAGCTCTGGTTCTTCACTCCGATAATGGTGCGCCGATGAAGTCGTTGACGTTCAAAGCCAAAATGGAAGAGTTAGGTATTACTTCATCGTATAGTCGCCCAAGAGTCAGTGATGATAACCCGTATGTTGAGTCATTGTTCCGCACGGTAAAGTACATGCCAAGCTGGCCAACGAAGGGCTTTGAAACAATCGATAGTAGCCAAAGTTGGGTTGAAGCCTTCGTACGCTGGTACAACACCGAGCACAAGCACAGTCAGCTAAATTACGTCACGCCTTCAGAGCGTCACAATGGAAAAGATAAAGAGATCTTGAAGCGTCGTGTAGAGGTATTGCTCGCTGCAAAACAGCGAAAGCCTGAGCGGTGGTCTGGTGATATCAGGAACTGTGCGCCTGTTGGTGACGTTCACCTAAATCCAGAAAGAGAAGCTGCTTAATAAGTAAGCAAATGATGACAACTACCTTGAAAAACACCGCCACAATAAGGCTCTATTACAGAGTGTGCTGAAGACCCCTTTCGGTATTGACTTAAGGCTGGATGCTCTTGGCGTTCGTCTATGCCTATGATGGAGTCAGGGGTGTAAATCTTATCGAGTAAAACGAGACTCGCCCCGTGATATACCCCAAACTCAATAATGTTTTTTGGACTCCCCCAAGAAACCAAATGAAATTCAACTTCGTCATCAATGGAGAAGTGTTCTTCATTATGCCAGCGTATTTTATCTCAAGGGTCATTATAACTATTCATACTTAGTATAGGCCTGATAATTTCCATAGCCTGCAATGCTACTGTATGTAAAGATTTGATATTAATAAATTATTAATAAATTATTAATTAATTATTAATATAGTTGATATTTTTAGTTTATTCTCCTTAGATCGTTTTACTTTATTTAACGCTTCTTTCGAAAATTCAAAGATAGAGGGAACATAATGGATAAGTCCGAGCTAATATTAAAGACCACTAAGGAATTAAAAGACATAGCTGAATCAGGGGCTAATAAAATTGCATTGGCCATGCAAGAAGCAAAAAAAGCTAATTACATAATTTAATCATTAAGGTCGCCTATATCACCGTAGTGACCGATAAATAATTAGTGGTGGTAATTATTTCCTATTGTTAGTATCGGGTTTATTCTTTTTAAAACATTTAATGACTTAACGCTCAATAGCGACCGAGGGATTCATGAAAAAGACTAAAAGAAATTTAACTCTCGCTTCTATTGTGATCGTAATTATAATTATGCACAGCCAAAGAAATACGAAACCAAATTTTACTTTCCCGGAGTGCGAAGAAGAAAGAAGCGTTAATTCCAATGTCACCTTTTATATTGATAATCAGATTGGTAACAAGGAAGAGTTAAAAGGCAGATTGCAAGAAGCGGTAAAGATGTCTAATACGATACTGTCTAACTCATGCATCCCTATAACTCGTGTGTTCAAGGATAGCCATTCTGTATCAATATCTCATGACAGTATGTCTATCTCCTCTGTGCATTCAGACCTAAAACAAGCAATCAGTTCTTCGAAGGTAAACTCGTTTTTAGACGCTCCAAAAGAGCAGTATGTTTTGGTTTTAAGTGATAATCATCCATTGGTCATCGAAGAGGAGATTAATGGGATGACAATGGTTAACTTGAACGACAGCTTTGTACTGCTTGCGGAGGACTTCCCGATTACCGTGCTAGAACATGAGCTAGGACATTTAGGGTGGGCAATGCATGAACGGCCTAACTCTGAAAGTGGAGACTTTTGGATCATGGAACAGGTCTTTGCTGCAAATAGAAGTAAAGTAAAACCTTATTCTGGAGCTTTTCATTGTTCTAACTACGGGACAGTCATGAGTTATTCTGAAAAGGTTGTCCCTGCTTATTCAAGCCCTCTGAGCAGCAACAACGGTGAACCATGTGGTAATGAAGAGTACGCGGACAATGCCAGAGTTATGCGCGAGTATGCGAAAACTTTGCAGTGAAGTGTCCACCTCTTCATCGTTAGAGCAGAGGTTGTTGAATGCTCCCCTAGTAAATGCACTGTATCAATATATTTTTTGTTCTGTAGTGGCTAAGTGAATTTGACCACTATTAGGGGTTTTGCTGTACCTAAAGTAATCCGTTAAATGCTAATTTAACAATACATATAACACGGAATTGTCCAGAGACGTGTTATGCCGCCATGCATTGGGACTGTGCTCTGGGTGTGCTCTGGGAAAAGATCGCCTTAGTGTTCACTTTTTGGGAGTGGTGTGATTACCGAAGGAGGTTGACGGTCTAAATAGAAATTAGATAGATTTACCGATGATGAATAATGTGTTCAAAGCAAAAAATGATGAGAGGATATTGTACTTCTCAAGCTTTATTGTTTCTGATGTTTTTAGATAGAAGCAGCGTAACTCCGCTCTTCAATACTACAAAGTACAGACTGGATACCGTTGAAGAACGGAAGTTCCAGTTGAATTTCTTTCAATAGGTAAATTAAATGCATTTAAGTGAAAAGAGCTTATTAGGAATGGAAAAAGCAAAAAACCAGTCTTAACTGAGGTTTTTTAATGAAACCAAGCCAACACCAATGTCCCATTTCATAATTGTCTCGGTAAATACTTATAAATATTGAAGCCGAGAGGGATAGAATGAAGCATTATCATGCGAATGATATGACTAAGCATTATTAATGCAGGCTCTAGTCCAAGATAAATGGCAGCGACAGTCATAGACTCCACACTGCCCGGAACCCACGACATCAAGAGTGCGATGAACTCCTTATCAATTAGCTTGCTGAATATATATGCAAAAACAACTGTGACTGTAAGACTTAACGTTGTAGCAATAATCCCAGCTCGCGCATAAGAGAAGATATCTACAACGGTTATATCTTTTAGACGAATCCCAATTAATGCCCCTAGAGCGGATGTTGCAATAAAAACAAGCTCTGTCGGGACAAGAAAGTTGTATGACGGTAACTCAGAGTTCACAAACATAGTTGCTAACATCCCAGTCACCATATACGGTGCTGGAGTACCAATTTTATCGAGAAGCAAACCTGAAAAGTAGGCGAGGAAAAGTGGGAGAAGTATCCAAAGGTTGTCTAAGGAAATAGCCGGCCCAGGAACTGGTGAATTGTCCGCTGAGACAAGAAGAGCGGAAGCTATGATTAAGAAAATGAGTCGAACTGTGTGAGTGAAAATCACTTTACTAGAAGGTGAATTGTGATTTTCATTAATGACAAGAACCGAGGCCATCGCTCCCGGGACCGCCCCAAGTAGGCTTTCATATTTTGACCATTTCTCTCGCTTAGAAAGCCAGAGATACGAGGTGAGAACTTGTGCGGACATACAAAGGACGAGTCCCACAAAAAGTAATATCGGATAACCCTTGGAAAGAGTCTGCATAGGGACGATTGAGCCCACTGTGGCACCAAGGATTAACTGTACTCCGGTCAATGTGCTTTTGGGAAGAGCTAGAGTAAACCCTGTTTTTACCGTTAACAAAAGAGCAATCAGGGCACCGAACATTACACCTAGTGGTATCTCGAAATATGTAAATAAGAGCGAGCCAACCAAAGCTATGAATGAGGCTAGATACATGTTTTGGTTTCCCCTTTTTTTAGCTTGAAGGATGACAATAAAGTGGAGATTTGGTTATTAATCATATCTATGTTATTGACTATGTAAAAATCACCACAAGTTATCCGCCCAAGAGCATACAAGCCCATTTGAATATCACCAGTTTCTGACTTAGCAGGCTATCAAGTACCGGATTGCTTCTATCGAGTGAACGTTGTATTCCTGTAGCATTGATGATGAAATCAAAGAAGTACTCCTTTTCTATCTGTCTCTACACAATATTGACCATTGTCTAATCGTTGAGCAAAGTCACTGGCAAGGTAAGATGTATCAGTGCCCGGAATGGAAACCTGATGAGGAAGCTAGTTCCACCCTTGTAGGAGTGGAACTATGGTCGATAATTAAAATGGACAGCTCATATAATCCTGAAGGATTATCTTTTTGGGAGACATTTTGCAGACAGCAGCCTAATTGCCTCTAAAAATCAGTGCGCATGTAGTGCAACTAAACTTTGTGACACAACGAGTAAGACAAGAGTACGAAGAGATATTAATGATGTTAGTGGTCTTTATCATATATACCAATGTCTTTTTTTAAATGGTCAGAAAGGTGTCTCACATCGAGAGATGCATTTTTATTTTTTCCACTTTTAAAATTATACCTTTTAAATTTAATCCGCAGATAGCGTAAATAGTCTCTAAACTTCGATTTTTTTTGAATTGTTTTCACTGACTTTTCATTTTTCATAGCAACGCACTCTTTTTTATAAGAAAAACCATAATTTTAACGACCAAAATTAATTGAAATTAAGTATCTTTAAACCCAGAAGCTTCGTCTTCATGAGAAAGTTGATTTGATACTAATTATGTTTACTTTAGGGACTGCTGCTCCTTTTCTCTTCAGTGAAAATAGTTTTATTTGTCTTTCCATGAAGAATTCCCTTATTGTTTTGTTACTTATTGCCAGAGTAAGTAGATAGTTACTTATTATTTTATAAGTTAACACAAAGGCTAAGAGCTAATTATTTACATTTAATTTATATTCGTTAAGGGTTTATAATGAAAATCAGGATTAGATACTGTTCACGAAATGCCTCCAGTATATAAAAGGATATTTGATTGGTTTGATGCGATGGTGCGTTCTAGAATTTTTTCATTTCTAGCCTGTATTTTTGGGGTGAAAGTGCCCCTGTATAAGAGTAACTTGGCGTTAATGTAAAAACAGTGTGGTCAAATCTACACCCCAACCCCTTCCAATAGGGGCGTTTTTCATCGATAATTTAGCCTCTTAGTGAAAACAAAGACTAATTGGAAAGTGTTCCAAAAATGCCCCTGTATTTTCAATTTTTGACCACACCCTACGCCAGTATTGCCATTCAGTCGAAGGTGAACGTGATCGTGCTGAGTCGTCTTTTGGGGCATGCTGAAGCGGAAACGACGCTAAAGTATGCGCATTTGGGACGTGAGGACGTGTGTCAGGCGGCCTCTCATGTGTCGGGTGTACTCGTTAAGGGGATGCGCTCATGAAGTCACTGTTATTCACTTCTAAAGTGATTCAATCTCTTCATTCAAAAACTCGAACGTATACGGTGTGGGATACCAAAATTCCCGCGTTAGGGGTTAGAGTCTATGCCGATGATCGCCGTTTCTATGTGACTTATCTACCCATTCCCAATAAGACGTTAGCGGCCGTGGGACAATTCACCCTAAAACAAGCCAGACAACACGTGCAAGCTTTACAGTCTTCTTTTTTAGAAAAAGAGACGAAACCGATACGGTTAATTCGCTTTGATGCTTTGGTGAAAGAAGAATGGACGGATAAGGTCTGCAAGGGATGGAAACTGAGTACACAAGGGACAGCGTCGAGCGCCTTAAGAAGGCATTTGTTGCCCGAGTTTGGACGTTTTCCTGTCAGCCGTATTGATTCGTTTCATGTGCATCGTTGGTTTGATGAACTCAGCCAGAATTACGCAGGGGCTGCCAACCGTAATCTTGATGTGCTTCGTTCTATCTTCAAATATGCGGTGAAGCAAGGTTATTGCATGGAAAACCCTTGTGAGGGTCTCAAGCAAAGTCGCAAAAAAAAAGCTCAATCGTTTTTGAGTTTGGATGAGTTAGCGCGATTGGATAAGGCATTAACTGTGGTCAGCCAGCAAGGTAATCTGGAAGCGTGCTGTTGTCAGGTGCTAAAACTGGTGCTGTTAACGGGGTGTCGAATTTCAGAGGTAACAGGCCTACAATGGTCTTTTGTTAAAGGCAGGGAGTGGCACTTGCCGGACAGCAAAACGGGTGCGAAGGTGGTGTATGTGGGCAAGGAAGCGCAGAAACTCCTTTCAGACATACCAAAGCAAGCATGGACACAGCGTAGCGAATCACACGATGATGTGTTTATGCCTTTGCGTCGTTTTGTGAGTCGGTCGACCAAGGTTAGTATGGTCTGGCAACAGGTGCGAGCCTTAGCCCATATCGAGGATGTTCGCATTCACGATTTGCGTCATACCTTTGCCAGTTATGCGGTGTTAGAGGGGTTCCCTATTCCGATGGTGTCGAAACTGTTGGGTCACACGCGTATTTCATCCACGCTTCGTTATGCTCACGTGGATGATGTGCAAGTATCGCAATCTGCTGAGGCGATAGGGGAAGTTATTAGTGGAATATTATCAGGCCAGCTTGTGAATAACCCTAAAACTCGAAAAGTGAGAGCCTCCAAACCTAAGCCGACGAAATCTCCCCCTAAACGCAGAGGAAGACCTATCAAAGTAATACCGGAACTGACCGAGAAGGAGGTTGAACGGTTTAGATATGAAGTGGATTTTTGGGAATGGTGATTAAAATATCTGTCGGAATAACATAAGTACATCAAATTTTAAGATTAGGTTTTTTGGTAAAGTTTGTGTTTTGGGGAGTCACACTTGGAGTTCTGTGAATAAGTGTACGCGAGAACTAACGCTTTTCTCTAAATATTAATTATTAATTATTAATTATTAATTATTAATTATTAATTATTAATTTTAGGCCATTCGATAAAGACTGATAGGTTCGACGCTCTTTGTTTAACATCATAGGGTAGGCAGCTAATCAATGGACAAGAGTAAAGGATTGACGAGAGAGCAAATAAGGTCTTTTCGCCGAGATGGTTATTTAGGACCATTACCGAGGTTCGCAAATGTCGAATTAATTCAAGATGTTTTAACGGAAGTTAGGGAGATAGCTCAAAGCCCAGAGCCGCATCCCCTGTATGGTCGTTATTCTGTCAGGGATTGGCATTTAGTATCGACGAAAATTAAAGAGTTGCTCACAGATTCAGCTTTGATCCCAAAGCTACAGTCTCTGATTGGAGACGATTTAGCTCTTTGGCGCTCAAAAATTTTTCACAAGAAATCTGGAGAAAACGGTACAGGTTGGCACCAAGAGTGGGGAGATTTCGATGGTGAAGAAATTGGCAATAATAAGCCTAGTTTAAGGCCTAAACATGAAAGGCGGGATCGTTGGTGGAATTTAACTGTTTGGGTCGCCCTTACTGATGTTGAGCTTGATTGCGCTCCGTTGCGTTTCATTCGTGGTTCACATAAAAAACAATATCCTAAAACCATGGTTCCAATGACAGAATCTGAGTTTTGGCATGATCCATTTATTGACTGTAAAACAATCGAAGATGTTGTCGAAAGGGCGAACAATTACACACTAGTATTGGACGTTGATACCAGTGGGCTTTTTGAAAATTATCAAATTAGTGGGAAATCATTCGAGGATGTTAAAGCCTATGTTCGAGCTGAACTTGCAAAATTACCTGCAAAAAAAAACATTGGGTGTAGACGAGAGCCAAGAAGATATAGTGACGATCCCTATGAAAAAAGGGGAATTTGTTATTTTCACGGAAAGAACCATGCATGGTTCTCTTCCTAATACATCTTATAATGACCGGTTTGGCATTAATTTTAGAGTAACGGCAACGGATACGGAAATTTATCCATTTCGACACTTGGGCGACTTTATTGATGGCTCAAACATAGATATCACAAGACATTCGAGCTTACTGCTCTGTGGTAAGGATCTGTCTAACACACGTAACAGTTATACGTGAGAAGGGAGGTTAGAAAGTGATTATCAGCAAACAAATGCATGACATGAATATTCTGAATGATGCTTCTGCCTTACTTGGGTGTTCGACTTCTAAAGAGCTCTATCAAAAATTAAGAGCTTTAATAGAGCGACACGAGACTGTGAGAGTGAAGACAGGAATAAACCTTGTGGCAGCAGAAGGCCCTATGAGTTTACAAGCTCGGGGACTACTAAGTTGTGACTTGGGGTCTAGAGCCTCAGGCGGTTCTATTGGGCGAAATAACCGCTTTTTTACGGGGCTTGATCAAGCTGATGAAATAGAAGCACTTTGCATAGTATTACTTAAGGAATTATTTGAATGCAATCATGCAGACCCTAGGCTTTTAGGAGGGCTTCATGCTAATACGGTTGTCTATGCAGTTCTCAAAAACCATTTCAACGTATCAGATATGTCCACCCTCAATACATTTTATGGTGGTAACTCAAGTAACCATAGTTTAGGCCCCCCGGGGATCTTGAACTATTCCATTTCAGATCTTCCTGTGGATCCGAATACCCTCGAAATTGACTTAAACGCCTTTGAATACATGGCTAAGTTTAGACACCCGAAATTAGTGAGTTTAGGGGCAGGTCTCAACCTTTTTCCCTTTCCTGTAAAAGAGATAAAAGACATTATTTCTCGTTGGGGAGGGATGTTACTTTTTGATGGCTCACATCAAGCAGGGTTGATTGCTGGTGGAGTTTATCCAAACCCTCTGTCTTTGGGAGCTGATATCTACACTGCATCGACAGGAAAGACGTTTAGTGGTCCTCAGGGAGGAGTAATTTGTTGGAATTCGGAAAAGTTTTCTTCTCCGATTAGCACGACTATATTCCCAAAGCTAACTGGTTCACATCAACTTAATCGAATTGCTGCCCTGACGGTCTCATGCTTAGAATTAAAGGAATATGGCCTTGAATATATGGCTCAAGGGATACTTAATGCTAGGCAACTTGCTAGTAATTTACAGGCGCACGGGTTGGAGGTGCTCTGTTCTGATGAAGGCTTTACTGAAACTCATCAAGTTGTTGTGAAATGGACTCGAGAAGAAGGTGCGCGTTTAGCATGCTACCGTCTAGCTGATGTTGGGGTTTTTGCTAATGCAGTCCCACTTCCTGAAGATAGAGAGTTGTTATCTGGGATACGTTTTGGTGCAACAGAAATTACTCGATTAGGGGTTACACAAAGTCAAATAGTTGTTTTAGCTGAGGTAATCGCAGGCGTTCTACAAGGTAATTACAATTTGAAGGAGGCGCGTAATGTAGTAAGTGAGTTAGCCTCAACATTTTCTGGCTTTAAATATAGCTTGGAGGGTGGACAATGATTTCAATTACAGAACTGTTTACTTACTTATTTGTTACGTTGCTATATGCGTTTATGCCCGGTCCTGCAATGCTTTACAGTATTGCTCAAGCTGTGTCAGGAGGGAAGAAAGTAGGAATTATGGCAGCTTTTGGCCTTCATATAGGAGGTTATTTTCATGTAATTTTAGCTGTATTAGGTTTGTCTTCTGTGCTTTTAGCTAATCCTTCTCTCTATTCTGCCATTCAAAAGCTAGGAGCTCTCTATCTTGTTTGGTTGGGTTTCCAACGTATCTATCTATCAAAAAAATTACGTATTACTTCTTGTGAAAGCAATCTTACCTCTCCTAAAAGAACGTTTATTGATAGTGTCATTGTAGATATTCTGAACCCTAAAGCCGCAATTTTCTATCTTGCTTTTCTCCCACAGTTTGTGAATGAAGCAGGAAGTGTTGCTGTTTGGCTCCAACTGCTTATTTTGGGAGTTGTTACGAATTTATTGTTTAGTAGTGCTGATCTGTTAAGTGTTTTGATGGCGAGTCATCTACAGAAAAAGTTTCAAGCAAGAAGTAACTGGGTTGATTTTTTCTCAAGGTGGTCTGGTAGTATTTTTATACTGTTAGGTGTTATGGCCTTGGTAAACTCCTCGTACAATTAGGGGAAGGGACACACTTCTCGGATTTTTAATTCAAGTTGATTTACGATGTAATGACTTAGGTTAGACGGTAGTGTTACTCGTTACTTAATTCGGAGTTAGCTGCCACTCATGTTGTGAGGAGGAGTGATAAATGGAATATCCACTTATAGGAGCATGTCAGTGCGGGCAAGTGACCTATGACTTGTATGAAAAACCACTAATGGTCTTTGCTTGTCACTGTACAGAGTGCCAAAAACTGTCTACCAGCCCATTTAGCATTACAGCAGTTGTCGATGCCGAGAAAATAGAGTTTTCTGGTCAACTGAAAACTTGGGAACGTTTAGCTGATAGTGGCAATCGTAATTGCGCGATGTTCTGTCCAAATTGTGGAAACAGAATTTACCATTTCAATCCAGATGCACCGCAAACGGTTAAATTAAAGTTAAAACCAACTGATATGTCGGCAGCTGATATTTTCGAACCTCAAGCACATGTTTGGGTTAGTGAAAAACTAGATTGGTACCAAATACCAACTAATGTAAAGGTTTTCCCTGAGCAGCCGGGGTAGCGGTGAGCAAGTGTTTAAGATATTAAAATACTTGTTCTAATCTATTGAGGTTTAGGGAGTTTCATTGCATTAACTTACTTTTGGCCAGAACTTTCATAGGTTGAATCTTTATCTGTGGCACTTTCTAACTCGAAAGTGCCCCATTATTGGCTAGACCTTTTACTCATTCACACCCTGTTCATGGGTTTTTACCATATTAAAACTTATCCACTCTTCTCATACTGTTAATCCCCGTGATGTTTCACGGGGGTAGATTCCACCTTTCTTTCAGCGTTAGCTACCTTAAGTTCTTTTTCAATCAGTTTGTAGGTGTTTGAGGGGTATAAAAAAGCCTCGCGCTTGGCGAGGCTTTGGTTATCTAAATGTTCTGGATGCATCTCGATAAAAGTTTTCATGACTGCCCAACGCCATTAAGGTCAGGACTAACGTCCCGTATTCATCGTAGTTGTACCCAAGCAAGGTGAGCTGCTTGTTTATCTTAAACTTGTGCACCCTAAGAAAAGACAAATCGCCTTTCTTCATCACGCCAATAAAAGGGTTTTCTATAACCTCTTTCACTGCTTTATCTAGATCTTGTTTTTGGTTTTTGTGTAGCTTTTTTACTGTCTTGGCAAATGTCGTAGTTTGCTCAATCTTTGTTACTTTCGCTAAATTCATAAGAGGTCGTATTCCCGTGCTCTAATTCGGCTTTAGCGATGATTGCCTGCAGTACGAACTCGTAGGTTAAGTCAGGGTTATCCTCCATGATCTTGCCTATTTTCGCCCAATGCTCAATTTGCTTGGGGGTCGTTCGATTTAAAGCTGTTCCAATGGTTGCAGCTCTATCTACTAGGCTCTCATCAAGTCTAACGCTTGTAGTAGCCATATGTATTACCTTGGTCATTTGTTTGTTGAGGTCAATTGTAGCGCGTTGCATCATATGTGGCAACTTGCAACAAAAGCCCTGCTAGTGGGCTTTTTCACTTCTCATAAGTGACAATGAACTTAACCTCTAAGGTCGTGCTCTTCTGATGGCTCCTCCATACCGGAGATAATGCATCATTTACTAAATTAGAAAAAGCTTCTGTCCAAAGGTGTGCCATGAAACTCGAAAATGCCCCATTAGAAGTTACGACCGATTGATTACTCATTTCAGAAACCTGTGATTTGGCTTACTTTTCCTTATGCAAACCACATCTACTGTATTGATATAAGTGTAACGGACCTAGGTATATTAATGTAACGCCAGTCTCTATAGCGGCAACTTGGTCGGCTCAAGGGTGGTATGGGACTCGTTGCACTTGGCGTTAATCTCTTATATTTTAGTAACTTAACATTTATGATCAAGGAGTAGACAATGAAGTTGAAAATAAGGGAAGCTTTACCAATATGTGCCATCATGTTGCTAACGGCATGTGGTGGTGACTCTGATAGTGCCGATGATGTAAATGCAGCAACACCAATCAATTCACCTACAGATGCTTTAAGTCAGTTAGTTTCGTCAGGAACGTACCCAGACTTAGACACTAGTGATTCGCTTACAGGTTCAGTCACCAATAACGAAGCCATTCGAGACGATATATTGGCATATATTGAAGCGGCTAACTTATCAGCAAGTCAAAAGACACAAGTTAAGAGTATTGCCAGAACTATCCAAGAAGCTGTCCTTGTTGATCATTCTGATATCGATGCAGTCCTCCAAGTTGATGAAGAGTCTACTGTAGCTATCGGTTGCTTGAGTTTAGCTTTTGATAACCCTGCCGATGCACATCAAATTCTAAAAGCGATAGAACATTACACAGCAAACACTCGTGAGCGCGCAGCGGCATATTCAGCGTTCAATGAAGCTCTTGATGGCACTGTGACGCGCCTACCATCTAATATCGATTGCGTGGAATGATGTATGAAAAAAATTATTATAACCGCTTTAGCTGCGTCAATCTCTTTCAATGTAAGTTCTGCAACAGTTTGTGAAGTACCAGGGTATGTCGTTGGCTTTTTTAATGGAGTGTGGAATACAAAAAATGAAGCGAAATTAGCGACATTTGAATTCCAAAAGCAAATTGGAAATGAGTACAATTCAGAGCCTGTAGCATACGAGACTTTTTATAACGTAACTGGTTCATCGGTTAGTGCATCAGCGTTTCAAGATATAGCAGAAGTATTTATTCAGCGAGCGGAAGAAATAGACCCCGATCTCGGCGGTAGATTTGATATCTTTTGGTCAGCAATTACTGGTGGTGGAGCTGATGGTTTCTTAGATAAAGTCTACAATATTGTCAGCGCCCCTAGTGACTTGGTGTTGGGGCTACTTACTGAGCTTTACGACTGGGCATCATCCCAAACAGTTGCACTTGTTAGTCATTTGTTTTCTTCACCGCCAACAGCAAGCGATTACGCTCGTCATAACACGAGGATTCAGACGTTAGGCACACAGGGCGCAAAAATGCTGTTTATCGCCCACTCCCAAGGTAATCTTTTTGCTAATAATGCCTACAACGCAGCATTGGAATTGGATAACCTAGATGAATCTAATCTTGGGGTAGTCCACATTGCACCAGCTTCACCACAACTGAATGGACCTTATACACTAGCCGATCTCGATTTGGTGATAAATGGTTTAAGAGCTGTAGGGACAGTGCCCGATACAAATGTCTCGATACCAGTCAGCCATTTAGAGGTTGATCCATCTGGTCACACTCTCATACAAACCTATTTAAATACTTCTTTACAACCAGCTGGAATGATAAGAAACGATCTCCAATCGGAGCTGGCGTCATTACAAACTCCTGAAGCAATCGCTTCTACAGGGTCGTTCACAGCAACACTCAGTTGGAATGGTCTAGGTGATGTTGATTTGCATACGTTTGAACCCAATGGGATGCAGGTGTACTACCAAAATAGGGTAGGTAACGTTGGTGAGTTAGATGTTGATAACACCAGCGGCTATGGGCCAGAGCATTACTTCGCCACTTGTGACAGAGACAGCCTCGAACTCGGGGTATATAGTATCGGTGTGAATAACTACGCTCGTGCAGAAGGTCGAATTGCAACTGTTCAAATATCGACAGGTAGTATTTCGGATGTTCTAACTAAGTCAGTTACACTTGGGGAAGCTCAAGGTTCATCAGAGAATGCCAACCCATTACACATGATGAATGTTGTGGTTTCTGAAAACGACAGTGGTGGCATTGAAATAGGGGCTTTCTAGTAACCTTAAAGGGCCGTTTACCTATAGTAATATAATCTGATAGCCCTACTAAAACATCATTTGATGTTTTAGTAGGGCATTGCGTTTGGTCTACCAATTTCCGATACATTGTATGATTCGGAGTAGTAAATTTTGTCCGAACGACTTAGTCGCCAATCTGAACGTAACTCGGAAATGTCCAGAGGCTTCATAGACCTGAAGTTTTACTCGTCGTCGCGACTCAAGGCGAGTTCCAATGATATATTTTGTAACTGCAAGCAATTAGCTTTGTCGATAAGAGCTGATAACAAAGAGAGCCAAAGCTGACTAAATTGATTAACCAATAACTTTCAATGTTTTTGGTTATAGTATGTGTAATACAAATCCCAATAATACTTGAGTTATTTCAAATGAAACAAGAAGTACATAGGTTTGAGCTATCAATAAATAGCACTATCTCTGAAGTCTATGGCCACTTTACTAAGGCAAATAGTGACCAAAGCCTCGATAGAATGTTTGAAGGTCTTCAAAAAAAACTCAGGAAAATTACCTGCTCAGTGAGAGAGAGGGAGTGTACTCTCATTAATGTGTACATTGCATACGGCAGAAGACAAGAGGACTTTGATGGTAGAGGGAAGACTTGTAATTCTTTTCCTACAAGGAGAATCGAAAGTATAATGAACACCCATTCTAACCTTTCGCCAGAAGACCTGCTAGGTGAGGCTTTACGATCTTTAGAGCACTGAGCTGGAACTTTAACGTTTTCTAGATTAGCGCATGATAGCTGAAAATATGAGCAAAAAAATTAAGAGTAATTACACCATGACAATGCGATAGAGTCAGACCCTGCTCTAATCAAAAAGCTCATCGAAGCGATTCAAGGTCTTTAAAGGTTACGGATATTGAACAAGAGTCAATTTGATTTTTGGTTAAGCCGTGACCGGGCAGAGGTGAGAGTGCACGAGGGATCAGCGTTTTTGAATGAACTCTTCAATACATTTACAGTTTAAGTATAAAATGAGGCGGCCAAATAGCCGTCCCAGACACACCATCTGACTTGTTTATTCACTCATTCCTTTAAGCCAAAAATTAATTCAATTTCATCATCAAGTCTTCTGCCCGTTGGTATAAAACCAAGTTTTTGATAAATAGAGAGCGCATTGCCTTTTTCTTTATCCATCGTGGTCAGGGAGACGCCTTTTAAACCGATAATGGAAGCGTATTTCTTACTGAAGTTAATCGCTTGACTCCCCAATCCCTTTCCTTGGAAACGATGGTCAATCATGACGCGCCATACATATAAATGCTCCTTTTGAAAGTGTTCATCGTGTGTGTCCAGTATTCTAGGGTCAATCAGAGAGATCAGGCCCGCAGGTTTATCGTTTAAGTAAATACCATAGTTGATACTATCGTCGTTAAAACTGGCTTCTGCAAGCCACTCTGCGTTGTTAGCAATGAGTTGTTTTTGAGACTCTTCCACTGAGAGAGCAATAATGTCATCGATAATGGTATTGTTTATTTTTAAAAAGCTAATTTTATTCATGCTTATTTACCTTGGGTAGGTATTTCATTAAAAGTAACTGGCCAATGTAAGGATCTTGATAAGCTAATCTTGAGTTATCAAAATGGTAATGCCGCTTTTGTTCCTGTCATTTAACATAGGCTCTTCAACTATCTTATAGATCTCTTTATCTGGCGCATGCTAGAACTCGCCAATCGTTTTTCATTAAGGTATATAGTCACAGTAGAGTATGCTTTCTCAAACAATGAGGATGGAAGTTCTTGTTTCCTATTTTGTCTGCACCCATGACAGAAATATGAGTTCCAAGCGTTGCCCACGATGATTAAAAAAAAGGGTCCGTACAGTATTTTTGCAACAGTCCCGTTACAAGAACCAAAACAAAATCCCTGCTAGAGTGCTTACTAGTGTAATGAAAGAGAGCTTTAACGTGTTCTAAGCCAGTTACATGTTGTATGTCACTTATCAACTAAAATGGTGGCTCTTCTCTTACCGCCTTTGCACTCAACAGTGACGTTCACTCCATTGACGAGTGCTTTCTCATTATTCGCTCTGGCTCTCACATCGAGTTCAAATTTGGACAACGAGTTCGGTAAGCGCAAAAGAAAGAGTGCTGGTTACCCTTTTGCTTTGGTACAGGCCAAATCTTGATGTTATCGAAGATGGCCAATCGCAGTGCTAAAATAGACAAAACTCTGGAATATTGCAGCTAATGTTATCGAAAGCTATTCTGCACTATTTTTGTAGTTTGCGTAATTGGTGTAGCCAAACTCAACACCAATGATACGAACCGCCATATAATACCAATTAAAGTAAAA